>NZ_JAWDKC010000009.1:0-1378 GCF_032714515.1 Methanimicrococcus hacksteinii
GTGGAGAGCCGTAATGGCGAGAAGCGAATGAATATGTTATGACGAAAGTCGGCTGCACCCCGGAGCCCGTGAAAAGGGGTCGAAACGTCCGTACCAAGATCTGACACAGGTGCCCCTAGCTGAAAAGGCTAAGGCGTGACGGAGTAATTCAGTTTAGGGAATTCGGCAAATTAGCTCCGTAACTTCGGGAGAAGGAGTGCCTGCTGTGAAGACAGCAGGTCGCAGTGACCAGGGGGCTCCAACTGTCTAATACCAACATAGGAGATCGCAAATCCGTAAGGATGAGTACGATCTCTGAATCCTGCTCAGTGCAGGTACCTCAAACCCCGGTTCAACGGGACGAAGGGCCTGTAAACAGCGGGGGTAACTATGACCCTCTTAAGGTAGCGTAGTACCTTGTCGCTTAATTGGCGACTTGCATGAATGGATCAATGAGAGCCCTACTGTCCCAAACTGGAATCCGGTGAAGCTTACATTCTAGTGCACAGTCTAGAGACCTCTAGGGGGAAGTGAAGACCCCATGGAGCTTTACTGCAGCCTGTCGTTGAGTTGTGATTTCGAATGTACAGTGTAGGTAGGAGACGTCGAAGCGGGCGCGCCAGCGTTCGTGGAGTCAAAAGTGGGACACTACCCTTTTGGAATTACGATTCTCACTCTCTTCTTGAGAGGACCCCGATAGGTGGGCAGTTTGCCTGGGGCGGGACGCCCTTGAAAAGATATCAAGGGTGCGCAATGGTTGACTCAAGTGGGTCGGAAACTCACTGAAGAGTGCAAGAGCATAAGTCAGCCTGACGTTATTTCGCACAACAAGGAATGACGAGACGAAAGTCGGTTCTAGCGAACTTTTGAGCCCGCTTGGTGCGGGCCAAAAACTACAGAAAAGTTACCCTGGGGATAATTGTGTCGTTGCCGGCAAGAGTACATATCGACCCGGCAGCTTGCTACTTCGATGTCGGTTCTTTCCATCCTGGCCGTGCAGCAGCGGCCAAGGGTGAGGTTGTTCGCCTATTAAAGGAGATCGTGAGCTGGGTTTAGACCGTCGTGAGACAGGTTGGTTACTATCTACTAGAGGTGTTTGATGTCTGAGGGTAAGTTGCTTTTAGTACGAGAGGAACAAAGCAACGGTGCCTCTGGTCTACCTGTTGTCTGACAAGGCATCGCAGGGCAGCTACGCACCAAGGAATAAGAGCTGAATGCATCTAAGCTCGAAATCTCACCTAAATAAGAGACATCGTCAAGGACACTCGTAAAAGACGAGGTTGATCGAAACGGGATGTACGCACCAAGGCAACGAGGTGTTTAGTCCGCGTTCACGAATAGTCCGTGCCGCCGCAAGACTGATTTTTCAGGCGATATCTGAATATGTCTGAGTTATCCG
>NZ_JAWDKC010000010.1:0-1430 GCF_032714515.1 Methanimicrococcus hacksteinii
CAAGGGGGGTTAAGTCGTAACAAGGTAGCCGTAGGGGAATCTGCGGCTGGATCACCTCCTAAGAATAAAACACCGCCGAATGCCGAAAAAACATCAGGTCACAACAAAAACCAATAAAAGATCTTAAAATCAAGGTTTAAATCAAAAAGGTCAAATCAAAATTTGAAAACCGAATTTGAAATCAAAATTTGAAAACCAAATTTGAAAACCAAAAGATCATCGGGCAAGTTCCAAAAACAAAATCGGGCAACGCCCGAATTGACGTTTAAGGGCTTGTAGATCAGCTGGAAGATCGCTGTCTTCGCATGGCAGAGGCCCGGGGTTCAAATCCCCGCAAGTCCATTTTATTGGAAAACAATAATTCAGAAGCGCATTTTTCATGCGCGGGGTGCAATTCCTCAAACAACATTTATAATGCACTCCGCGATTACTCGCGGGGGAAGGACGGATAAATCGTGTGCCAGCACGGAATTTATGTGATGTCATGTAAAGGTTGAAGAAGATAAACAACAACAAATCAACAAGTTGGACAGATATATCAGACGCTAACTGAAAAATCGGTTAAGCGAATGGTGTTACGCCAACAGGTGGATGGCTCGGCTCAAGAGCTGATGAAGGACGTGCCAAGCTGCGATAAGCTCAGGGTAGACGCAAGGAATCTATGAACCTGAGATCTCCTAATAGGAATCCTGTTATCCGTGAGGGTAACGATCAGTCATGATTGGGAACGCCCCGAATTGAAACATCTTAGTAGGGGCAGGAAAAGAAATCAATAGAGATGCCGTTAGTAAAGGCGATTGAAACCGGCAGAGTTCAAACTGAATCCTTTGCAGTAATGTAAAGGAGATGTGGTTTACGGCTGACATTATTTTCCTATTTCATTGAATCAAACTTGCCTGAAACGGCAGACCATAGAGTGTGATAGTCACGTCGATAAAGATGAAAGGAAAATCGTCATGTCCTGAGTAGTGTGGGTCGGAAATCTCGCACGAATATGGGGGTCACCAATCTCCAAAACTAAATACTCCTTGAGTCCGATAGCGAATTAGTAGGGTGACCGAACGCTGAAAAGTACCCCGAGAAGGGAGGTAAAAAGTGCCTGAAACCTGTTGGTTATAGAACGATGGGGCGTGAAAGGATCTTTCTTATGAAGGAAGAAGCTGCGAGGCTTTTGTACGAATAAGATTGCCGATGTTCCATCTTAAGTTTTGAAGAACTGGCCAGGGAGTTTATCTTGGTGGCGAAGGCTAACTGTTCTTACAGGCAGCCAAAGCGAAAGCAACATGTGCGCAGCCCTACGGGCGAGGCACGGCGTATACAAGTGCGCGGAGTCACCGGGATAAGACCCGAAGCCGGGCGATCTAGGCGTGGGCAGGTTGAAGCGTGGCGAAAGCTGCGTGGAGGACCGCAAGTGGTATTGATCTGCAAAT
>NZ_JAWDKC010000011.1:0-237857 GCF_032714515.1 Methanimicrococcus hacksteinii
TACAGTGCCGGTACGGAAATCACGCCGACAGGCGACATGATTTTGTACGCGCAATGGACGCGCGATACTTCCGTAAAATATACAGTCACTTACAAAGCAAACGGCGGTATCGGAACTGATTATGCTGTTGAAGTTCTTCCTGAAGATAACCATACCATTGCTTCTGTCGATGACGCCGGTTTCACTCGTTACGGATTTACATTCACTGAATGGAATGCCGATGAAAACGGTGGCGGTCAAAATTACAGTGCCGGAGCGGAAATCACACCGACAGGCGACATGATCTTGTACGCGCAGTGGACGCGTGACACTTCCGTGAAATATACAGTCACTTACAAAGCGAACGGCGGTATCGGAACTGATTATATTGCCGAAGTTCTTCCCGAAGAAAACCACACCATTGCTTCTGTCGATGATGCCGGTTTTGCGCGTTACGGATTTACATTCACTGAATGGAACATAGATGAAAGCGGCGGCGGCCAAAATTACAGTTCGGGAACGGAAATCACGCCGACCGGCGACATGATCTTGTACGCGCAGTGGACGCGTGATACTTCCGTGAAATATACAGTTACTTACAAAGCGAACGGCGGTATCGGCACAGTCAGTGACACGCTCGGTCCGTATGCTTACAATGCTGTAGTGACCGTTTTAGACGGCGCTTCTCTGATTAAAGAAGGCTCAAAGTTCATCGGCTGGAGCAAAGATCAAAGCGCAGCTGCCGCTGATTTGAATGCCGGAGATACGTTCAAAATTACGGAAGACACTGAATTGTTCGCTGTTTATGAGACGGATTCGGGACAATATACCGTCACTTATAATTCAAACGGCGGTACCGGTACTGTGGAAGATACGGCCGGCCCGTATGCTTACAACGCGGAAGTGACTGTTTTAGACGGCAAAGATTTGGTTAAAGAAGACGAAATATTCATCGGCTGGAGCACGAATCAAACGGCATTTTCTGCTGATCCTGCGTATGCGTCCGGCGGCACATTCAGAATCAGAGAGAATGTTGAATTGTTCGCGATATGGAACAGCACCGATCATCCGTCAACCGGCGGCGGTTCGGGGACGGGAACGGCAACCGTTAAAAACGGTACCGATGACAATGGCGGCAATAATCCGAATATTCCCGGAGATCCGGGCACGTCAAAACCGCCGGAAGGACCGGATGAAACGCCGAATCCTCCAAAAGCCGCCTCTGTGATTATTCTGCTGTTCCTGGCTGCAGTTGCCGTATTTGTGTTTAACGTAAAATGGGAATATGATGAAGATCAAGATGTTCCAAAAGAATGAATCATGTGAGATGAATGAATCACTTCATTCAGTTTCATTCTCAGTCTCAGTCTCAGTCTCAGTCTCATTCTTATTTTCATTTTTATTCTCATTCTTATTTTCATTTTCATTTTTGTTTTCATTTTCATTTTCATTTTTGTTTTCATTTTCATTTTCATTTTTGTTTTCATTTTTATTTTCATTTTTATTTTCATTTATTTTTTTATACGGTAAACATTTCGATTTTTCAAGTGTTTCAATTTTTTTTAAATGACTTCCGGTTTAATTCAAAAATTATTGATTCTGTTTAAAATTATTTTTTAAAAACGGCATCATTCAAACTCTTAAAATATCTATTCTGAGTGATATTTATTCACAATTAGAAATTATTATATATGAAATGTTTCAGTTCGAAATATAAATTATACTTTGTTTGAATTTTATATTGCTCATAATATTTGTTGTAAATTCACTAGTGTTGATGCTTAAAAACACGATTACAAGACTTTTATAAATTTAGGGATACGGGGGAAATGAAGTTGAATAAAAATTTTTCAAAACTCGTCTTGATTTGCTTATTGATTACGATATTAACCGCAGGCATTGTGCCTTTGGCGGCCGCCGGCGCGGACACGCACAAAGTTTCATTCTTATATGTCAGCGGAAGCGCGTATTTGACGCAGGATGTCGAACAAGGCGCGAAACTGGGAGTGCCGCTGGCGCCGGCAATTCCTGCCGGAAAACTTTCCTTTATCGGATGGTCAACCGAAAAAGATACTTTTAACGCATATAATTTTTCAAAACCGGTGACCTCAAATCTTGCCTTATACGCTCATTTTTCAGACAAATATATGGTTTCTTTTAAAGACGCCGACGGGGATATTTATCTATTCAAATTAGCGGAGCCGGGAGCAACGGTCGCACAGCCGCAGGAAGCGCCGCAGACGACTGATGAAAGTTTCTTTTTGTATTGGACGGTGGATGACGGAACCGGCGCAGACCACGGCAGCTACGAATTTACGAATCCCGTTAACAGCAACTTTGTTTTAAGACCGATATACGGCGATTCATTCTATGTTTATTTCCATTCGATGGGCGGATCACCCGTGGATTACCAGCTCATCGACAAAGGAGACAAAGCTGTCCGGCCCGAACAAAATCCGGCTCGCCCGGGATATAATTTTTCGTATTGGAGTCTGAAAGAAGATGCAAAACCGACGGCTGAAGACAAGGCGGCATATGAATACAAATTTACGGAAAACACCGTCGCCGAATCTTTCACAATCTATGCCGTATGGGATTCAAGCGAAATGGCGTATTGGCCGGAAGTCAAAGTCGTCATATGGCAGGAAATAGAAAATTCGGCAATCAACTTCGATAATTCGGATACGACCGATTCCGAAAAAGACAATTATAAAAATTATGTCTACTATGATTCATACATTTATAATGCAGAAGCGGGAAAAGAATTCAATCCTTCACAAAGCGCTGTTGAAACATACATCACGCCTCCCGATCACAGCGTCTTTTATAAAATCAGTCCCGTTGTCGTCGAAGGCGACGGCTCGTCGGCCGTAAATGTGTATTACATCAGCAAAGTGTACACGGTTTATTTTGATTTGGCCGTGGCCGGTGCCGAGTTAAAGGCCGGTGAAGAAACATATACCTACGACGGTGACAAATATTCCGTCAAAGCCAAATACAATATGGATTTGGCGAATCTGTGGCCGTTAAACGGCAACGACCAATTCGAGATCAGCCATTCGACTTACCTTTTCCAGGGCTGGCAGCCGCCGAACGGGCTGAACAGCGAAACGAACAACGTTATTTGGGTGTCAAAGAGATTATCACTGACGGAAAATATGATTCCTTCTCCGAGTTATTTTTCCGACTCGGAATACACTGTCAGCGCGACATGGCTGCCCTCCGGATACAATGTCCGGCTGAATTATATGTTTGAAGCGCTCCCGATTGAATTAAATGAAGATGGAGAGCCGGTCGGCACATTCGGGGAAGATTTTGTAAAATACAACGGCAAATATTACACGCTGGACACGCGTTTTACTCAGAATATTATTTCCGACGGCGCAGCAGCCATGAAACTTAAAGAAATCAGCGGAACAAGAAATGTTTCGGAATATGTCATGAACTTATCCGGGACCGATTTAACCAATGCGTCTTTGGGCGAGAAAAATATGTTTTTGCTGTACAACAGAAACAGATATGAACTCAGTTTCGACTTGATGGGCGGCAGTTTTTCCGGAGGCGGCATTGCGTCTGAAATTGCGGACGTTTACTGGGAGCAGGAATTAAGCGAAGTTTATCCGGGAGACCCGGCACGTGAGGGATATGTTTTCAAAGGGTGGTATGAAGAGCGCGAATACTTGAGGCCTTTTGATATTTCCGAAAACATCATGCCTTTCAGAAATTTGGAATTATATGCCAGATGGGAGCCGGCGGGATTGGTTGCTTCATTTTATGATCAGCCGGAAGGAACTCTTTTGGGGGAGCAAAATGTCGAAATCGGCGGCCTGATCAAAAAGCCCAAGGAAGCAATTGACGATTATTTCATCAAAGAAGGCGCCCCCTATGAAAAATTAGGTGTTTTCAGAGGATGGCATCATACGATGAGCAACGGCCTGGTTGTCAAATACGACTTTTCAAACAGTATCGGCAAAGACACTGTTTTGTACGGCATGTATCAGACGGACAATTACGCCGTTAATTATGAAAGCGCCGGAGAAACGGAAGGCACGGTTCCGACAGATGATGATAAATATAAATTGGGTGTTCGCGCAATCGTTAAAGGCAGCGAGTCCGGTTTGAAAGCCGGCAGCATGGTTTTGGCTGGTTGGGAAGAAACGGATAACAGAGGCATCATTTATTACCCGGGATCGACGATTGAAATTTTCAGCGATGTTTGGTTTGAAGCGGTTTATGCGAATGTCGACGAGATGACGACTCTGACTTACAATGCGGATTATACCGCGGATGGGGAAGCGTTTCCGGAGGAGCTTTCAATTCCGGTCATTCTCCTAAAAACTTACAAGTTAATGGATGACCAGACATTTGCGCGAAACGGCTATTCTTTAATCGGCTGGGCCGAAAATTCGGGAAGCACGGAGCCGGATTATGAATTCGACGATTTGTTTGAAATCACGGCGGGAGATCCGGTTTTGTATGCGGTCTGGGCCGAAATACAATATTGCACCGTCACATTTGCAATTCACGAAGACGATGTCAAAAAAGGCGAAATCACCAGCGAATTCGTGTTTAACGTTCCCAAGGGATCCAAGTCTGTTGAGGCGATTCCTGTTGTTTCCCGTCCGACGGTCAAACTTCTGCCGGATGACAGCGGTAAAGTGAAATACAAATTTACCGGCTGGGAAAAGCTGCCCGAATTCATCACGGAAGATTTGATTATTTATGCGGCTTTTGAGGAAATCAAAGACGGCGGCAGCTCGGGAACGACGACGGAACCGGCAAAAGTGACGGAAACACCGGAGAGAACTGATAATTCAAAACCGATGCAGGGCCTTGAAAGTCCTGTTCAGGGTTTTGAAAATCCGCTTCCGGGAGGCAATATCACCATTATCTGGATCATTCCGATTGCAATTGCAACCTTTGTATTTTGCATGAGAAGAGAGCTGGACGATTAATTCTAAAAGAGATGAGCTGCCGATTCATCTCTTTATTATTTTTGATTTTCATCTTCTTTTCATTTTTTTTCAAATTTCAGTTCTTTTCTTCTGATTTTCAATTTTCACGTAAGCAAGCTTTTTTAACTTGAATCTCTGTCTATAGTTGATATTATTGAATATACAGCAACAGTTTGCAGAACTGTAAATGCATTACATAGGTGTCGTTTTTGAAAACACAAATTAAAGGAAATTATGTCATCGGCGATTCGGATGCCGTTAGCTCTCTTTATGAATCGGGCGGTTTCGGCCGTCTGCGCGACGACAGTCTTCAATTGCGCTTTGTCGAAGCGGCTTACCTTTTGTCGCGCGGTAAAATTTCGGTTTTGAAAAACGGCGCGGAACTTGATTTTGACGCGTTTATTCAGTTTGCGGCACAGCAGGAAGAGTTTTTCGAACTCAAATACATTGTTTACAAAGACTTGAAAGAACGCGGGTATTATGTTCAGTCTTCGGCAACCGATTTCAGGGTTTATCCGCGCGGCGGGAAGCCGGGGAAAGGATCGGCGAAGAGTTATGTTTATGTGCGGTCGGAGAGAATGCCGATTCTCCTGTCCGAGCTTTTGGGACTGATCAATGAAGCGCAGAACGTGCGGAAACAATTCATTCTCGCCGTCGTCGACGAAGAAAGCGACATTACGTTTTATGATGTGAAGCGCGCCGATGCTGTCGGCCGTTTTGAAGGCGGGATGTCTGCGCCGTATCCGGCGGAAGCTGAAAAAGAGACGCCGGTAAAAGCGGTTTTGTTTAAAGAACGCGTGATTCTGGCCGATCAAGAAACGGCGGATTTGCTTTACAACAGAGCGTTTTTCGGAAAGAAAATGGATGACGAACGTCTTCTTTTATCGCTTCCCGAAGCGCTGTATTTGGCGGAAAGCGGGGTTTTGGAACTTTATGAAATGGACGGCAAAAAGCTTTCAAACGAGGCTTTCTCGGAAAATGCCGCCCGCATTGATTCTGAATTCCTGAAAAAATATGTGATTTACAAAGAGCTCAAAGAGAAAGGATTTGTTCCGAAAACAGGCTTTAAATTCGGAACGCATTTCCGTGTTTACCGCAAAGTCGAATCGCTTGACAAAATTCCGCATTCGGAGTTTTTGTTAAACGCCGTTTCGCCGGAGTACGAGTTTAAGCTGCCGGCAACATCGGGCGCAATCCGGTTGGCCAACAGCGTCCGCAAGAGAATGATTTATGCGGCGGATCTCGGCGGCCGGCGCGAATATGTTGAGTTTGAGCGCATCAAAATGTGATTCTCAAATGAAATTATAAATCAAATCAAAAATTAAATTTAAAATCTAAAACGAAAAAGGGTTTTTGTATGTTTACGGTTATTGCGGTGGATATTTCGGGTAGGCATCGGATTGACGCCGGCTATTATATGGTCTGCGCCGCCGCATCGCTTGAAATTACGCCGGCGTCGATTGAAAAAATTAATGAAATCAACACCGACGCTTTTTTGTTAAGCAAACCGCCGGAACTGCACGATATTGTTAAAATCATTGAAAACACGGCGGCCAAAATCAAGAAGAAAGGGCCGCTGATTGTTGAGCGCGGCGATCTTTTTAATTTGGATGAAAATTTATCCAAAGCGCTGTTTTCACAGGAAATCCGCTATCAGGAATCTATCGGCGAGCGAAAAGCAATTGAAATCGCCCATCATGTTTCGCTCAGCACGCGGAATCTGCTGCTCAAAGAAACGGGAATGGACATTCGGATTTACGGCAGCGAAGATGACGGAAATGAGCCCGATGGAATAAACGGAGCGGATATTGAATGAATCCATATCAAGAATCTGCGGACGCTTCCCGGAATGTGATTCTCGTCATGCGGATGGATCCTGATTCGGACCCGGAAGACAATGCGCGGAAGCTTCAGGAGTTTTCGGAGCTGACAAAAGCGCTCAATGACCGCGTTGTTGACATCATTACGCAGGAGCGCTATCCGGACCGCAAATACAATGTCGGCAGCGGCAAAGCGAAGGAAATTGCAATCGCCGCAAGGGATAAAAGAGCCAATCGGGTGATTTTTTATGACCCGCTTTCCACGTCTCAAATTTACAATCTTTCTAAACTTTGCAATGAAGCGGGGGCAAGCTGCCGCGTGATGGACCGGTTCCAGCTCATTTTGGATATTTTTGCACAGCGGGCGACAACGCACCGGTCCAAGCTGCAGGTGGAGCTGGCGCGCCTGCGTTACGAGCTGCCGAACGCGCGGATGCTTGTGTCGCTTTCCAAGAAGGAAGAGCGCGCCGGCTGGGGCGGTCTCGGCGACTATGAGGATTCGTACGAACAGGACATTAAGAAACGGATTGCAAGAATCTCATCCGAGTTGAAAAAAGCGGATTTGGAAGAAGAAGCACGCCGTGTTTACCGTCACAAAAACGGTTTTTTCATTGTGTCGCTTGCGGGGTATACAAACGCGGGCAAAAGCACGCTTTTTAACGCGCTTGTCGACGAGCAGACGGAATCCAAAGATATGTTCTTCACGACATTGATCCCGAAAACGCGGGCGCTTCTCATCAACAAACGCAAAATTCTGCTGACGGATACGGTCGGCTTCATTGAAGATCTGCCGCACTTTTTGGTGGACGCTTTTCGCTCGACACTCGAAGGCATTTATTTCTCCGACATGATTTTGCTTGTCGTTGATTTCAGCGAATCCGCCGAACACATCCGAAAAAAGCTGATGATCAGCCACGAAACGCTGTGGGAAAAAAGCACGTCCAATATCATTACCGTTCTCAACAAATCCGAAACAATGAAGCCGGCCGAGCGAAAGAAAAAATTGCAGGAACTGGAGCATTTGATTTACAATCCGATATTCATTTCCGCCAAAACAGGAATGGGCATACAGGATTTGGTTGAAGAAATCAACGAAAATCTGCCGCCGCTGATGACGCGGACAATTTCGCTGCCGAACGACGAGCGCGGCGCTGCCGCCTTGTCCTGGTTTTACGACAACGGCGTCGTTGAAGAAATCCTGTACGGAAAGTATATGACGTTTGAATTCAGCGCGGCGGAAGATGTGATGGTGAGAGCGGATGATATTGTTTTAAAAGCGAACGGCTGACGTTTTTTCGAAATCGGCGGCCGGATTTGAAAATAAATTCAAATAAACAAAAAAATAAAAAACAAAAAACAAACATCGTTTTTTAAAATTGTAAAAACTTGAACTCCGTTTTTTGCTTGAGCTGCTCTTAAGATGTTGTTTTTTCGGGGTTTATCGGGAGTTCGGGTTTGCCAAAAAATTCGAAAAACCGATGTTTCGGTTTGAAACAAATACAGCAAACCCCACTCCAAATTACGAATTTCGGGCGGCGCGAAGCGTCGAACAAAATCGGAATATGGAGAGGTTTTCCAAAAAAAGAGAAATTAAAAGAAAACGAATAATTTTTTTGAATTCAAGTTCATCAACCCTGTTATGTGTTTTCGTTGAATTCATGGGACGAATCTCCAACTCTCTTTTTGCTCGCTGGCGCTCACAAAACTCATAGTTGGAGGTGGTTGTTTTGGTTTTTCAATAATTTTTCAAAGAACTGAAACATCATTTTTTCTCAATTTTCAAAAATTTGAACTCCGTTTTTTGATTGAACCGCTCTTATGATATTGTTTTTTCGGGGTTTATCGGGAGTTCGGGTTTGCCAAAAAATTCGAAAAACCGATGTTTCGGTTTGAAACAAATACAGCAAATCCCACTCCAAATTACGAATTTCGGGCGGCGCGAAGCGTCGAACAAAATCGGAATATGTAGAGGTTTTCAAAATAAAAAATAATAAAAAAGAAAAAACTGTTCAGCTTTTATTGAAATTTTATATTTGAAAAACCTCTCTAATTTCCGATTCGTCTTTCGCTTCGCTTCAGCCGAATTCGGAAATTAGAGTGGGGTTTGATTTGATTTCAAAAGCAAACATCGTTTTTTAAATCAAACAAAAATGAACGCCCGATAAAACCAAAAAAACAATATCTCAAAGCAGCTCAAGCAAAAAACGGCGTTCGATTTTCAAACTTTATCAAACCCGATGTTTTGTTTATTCAAATTTCTCGGAAATTGATTCAAAATCTTCATTAAATTGTTTCGTTTTCGTTCCCTTTATATATCTTGATTTGTTCTAATTTTATCGCAAGTTTGCATATCGCATCCGCTCTTGTTAGGCGCGGACATCTTGCAAGAAACTCAAAAAGGAGTTAACAGAAATGGATAAACAAACACAGGACGTTCTTGAAATTCTGGAACAAAACGCGAAAGCGACTCCCGAAGAAATTTCAGAACTCACCAGAATTCCGCCGGCTGAAGTTCGAGAAATGATTCGGACGCTGGAAGCGGCGGGCGTGATTCGGAGCTATAAAACAATCGTCGATTGGGATTTAGTCGAAGGTCCGTACGTGTACGCGTTTGTCCAGCTCAAAGTGTCACTCGAACGCGGCCACGGCTACCAGAAATTGGCCGACCGCATCTGCAAGTTCACGGAAGTCAGATCGCTGCGCCTCTTGTCGGGCGAAGACTATGACTTGGAATTCATGATTCAGGGAAAATCCATGAAAGATGTCGCGTTCTTCGTCGCGGACAAAATCGCGACGCTCGACCAGGTCCAAAATACATCGACGCACTTCATTTTAAAAACATACAAAGAAGACGGCGTCATTGTGGAAGAGAAAGAAGAATTCAAAAGACTTCAAGTTTCGCCGTGAGGAACAGCATTATGACACAAATACCCAAACAAACCCCGAGAAAAGTGGATCTCGATTATTCAAAATACATCACAAATAAAATGCAGCATGTACCGCCGTCAGGAATCCGGAAATATTTCGACATCGCGGCAGGCATTGAAGATGTGATTTCCCTCGGCGTCGGCGAACCTGACTTTGTGACGCCCTGGCACATCCGCGAAATGTGCATTCATTCCCTTGAAAAAGGCGAAACCGCATACACGTCCAATTACGGCATTCCCGAATTGCGTGACGAAATCGTCAAAAGATACAGAAGAGACTACGGCTTGGATTACGACCCCGACAAAGAAGTTCTCGTCACGACCGGCGTTTCCGAAGCCTTGGACATTGCGATTCGCGCCGTCACGGACCCGGGAGATGAAATTCTCATCGTTCAGCCGACATATGTCGCTTACGTTCCCGAAATCGTTTTAAGCGGCGGTATTCCCGTTGTCGTGAAAACGGCTGCCGAAAATGAATTTAAAATTCTGCCGGAAGAATTGGAAGCCAAAATCACGCCGAAGACGAAAGCGATTATTATCAATTATCCGCACAATCCGACCGGCGCCGTCATGACGCGCGAAGATTATGAAAAGATCGCGCCGATTATTGAAAAGCACGATTTGATTGTGATTTCCGACGAAGTTTACGAATGTATGACTTACGACGGCGCTCACACACCGTTTTCCGCTGTTGACGGCATGCGCGAGAGAACAATCCTCCTCAACGGATTCTCAAAATCATACGCGATGACAGGTCTTCGCCTCGGCTACATTTTAGCGCCGTCCGAACTGATTTCGGCCATGATGATGATTCACCAGTACTGCATGATGTGCGCGCCCGTGACATCGCAAATCGGCGGCATTGAAGCGCTCAAAAACGGCGAAGAAGAAATGAAATCCATGGTCCGCGAATTTAACCGCCGCCGCATTTTAATTGTCGACGGTTTTAACAGCCTCGGCCTGGACTGTTTCGAACCCAAAGGCGCTTTCTACGCGTTCCCGTCCATCAAATCAACAGGCTTGACATCAGAAGAGTTTGCCGACAAATTCTTTGCCGGTCAGCATGTCATCACAATCCCGGGAACGGCATTCGGTGAAGCCGGCGAAGGACATTTGAGATGCGCTTATGCGACATCGAGGGATGACATTAAAATCGCATTGGACCGTTTTGAAGATTTCTTAAAAACATTGTAATAATTCAATCAAAAAATTCGTGAAACAAAGAATCAACTTTGTTTCATTTTTCTCTTTTTCTTTTCCGTCTTTTATTCACCTGCCGCCGCGCGCGAACTGCACATCTTTTTAAAATAATTCGAAATTCAAGATTCGTTTTTGGTTTGTTTAAAAATGAATTTTAAAATAAAAAATTCAGCTGAAAACGCCGCCGTTATATCTTTTCTGAATGAAATAAATCCAAACGAAAGCGGCAATCATAATTATCAATAAAACAGCGACGGACAAACGCATATCAATCGGCCACAGCAGCGCGCTTAAAAGAAGTCCGATGCCGAGCAGAATCATGGCAAGACCCATTTTTCGACCGTATCCTTTGAAATCGGTGACATTTTTTTGATGATAATCATGAATCAAATCGGTTTTTCCGTTGTAAATGAAGTATCCCAATATGAAAAAAAGAACACTTGAAAACAACATCACCGCCAAATAAATCAAAGAGCCCGTATCCATAAAAATTCCCTGAAACAGAATTTAGGAAAACGAATCATAAATAAGTTTGGCAGAAAGGAGTAAGTGCAGACAGAAACAATCTCCGAAATAAGATTGAATAAAAAACGTAAACATTGAATAAAAGGCGTAACGCATTGAAAAAAAAGGCTAAAGCATCGAAAAAAGACCGATAAAGTGAAATTCAGCTTAAAAAACTTTCTCTTTTTTTGACTTTATTTTTTCTTTTGAAAGAAATCCGTTTTTCGCCAAGTGAAGAAACGGATTTTAAGCGGAAATGAAACGCAATGTTTAAGACCTGAATTTTATTTTACGTTCTTGAGAAATTATGGAAATAGGTATAGAAATCATCATCATTGCGATTTATCTCATTGCGATGCTCATTATCGGTTTCGTGACTCAAAGAATCGGGTCATCCTCTTCCAAAGGGTATTTGGTTGCAAACAGAAATGTCGGGGCGCTGTTGATTGGCGGTACGCTCTTTGCGACATTCTGGGGCGGAGGAACGGTTATGGGCGGCGCAGGCGCAGCTCTCGACTCATACAATTTAGGCACTGTTGCCGATCCGTGGGCTTCGGGCATTACGCTTATTATCATGGCTTTGTTCATGGTTCCGATTTTGCTGAAAATGAAAATGGGAACGCTCGGCGAAATGTACCGCATCCGTTTCGGAAAACGCGGCGCTTACGTTGCTTCGATTCTTTCGGTTCCGACGCTGATTGCGTGGACGGCCGTTCAAATGGTTGCCATCGGCAAAATGCTGAACTTGTTCATCGGTGTTGAACCGTGGATCAGTATGCTTTTGGCCGGCGGTATTGTTATTGTTTACACTTATATGGGCGGGATGCTCGCGGTCATTTGGACCGACAACATTCAGGCAGCAATCATTATTCTGGGTCTTTTGGTTTTGATTCCGGCAGCCATCTGCTACATTGCTGCTGGCGGCAGCCCTGATTTTGCGCTGAACCTGAACAACATGGTTTCAGGCCTCGGCATCATCAAAGAAAACACGCCCAACGACTTCTGGACACTCTTCCCGTCGGCCGACCCCGACCATCCGAGCGGCATGGTCCGCACCGTCAAAGGCATTTTGCTCTGGGCGGCAGCCTGGTGCGGTATGGGTCTGGGCAGTCTGGCTTCTTTGGACATCACGCAGCGCGTTTTAACGGCCAGAGATGAAAAAGCGGCAAAAGGCGGTTTGGTTGCCGGCGCCGGTCTTTATTGGGTGGCCGGTCTCGGTCCGATTTTCATCGGTCTTTTGGGCATTGTGATGACGCAGCTCGGCTTCTTTTCGGGTGCGGAATTGGCAACGCTTGCCGGTGACTCTGAAGTGATTGTGCCGATGCTTGCTCAAAAACTGCTTCACCCGATCCCGATGGCGATTTTCATCGGCTCTTTGATGGCGGCGATTATGTCAACCTCCAGTTCGACAATTTTCGCGTCTGCCGCCGTGATTTCAACGGTCTTGATTCCGGGGACGGTCGGCGAAAAGCAGTCGGTTGAAAACGATATGAAGGCCATTCGTCTGACAAAAATATTGGTGGTCGTCATCGGCGTGTTTTGTATCGGCATCAGTATGCTTGCTGTCAGTTTGTATGATCTGATGATTTTCGGATTTACGCTTTTGTTCGCCTGTTTGTTCTGGGCAGTCGTTTGCGGTTTGTTCTGGAAGAAAGCAAATGTTCCGGGCGGCATTGCATCTATGCTTGTCGGCATTACATTCTCGATTCTGGGCTGCGCTTATTTGTCGCTTCAGGCCGGCGGTCTTGTGATTGTTCCGCCGGATGCGGAGTGGGAAATTTATTTCACGTTCGTTCCGTGGCTTTTCTCAGGCATTGCGATGTTTGCCGTTTCTTTGCTGACGCAAAAGAAACATCCGCCGCTTCCGCTGACGGATACGGACGGCAATGTTTTGAAGTGGCCCGAGCTTTCGGGAAATGCTGAAAAATAATTTTTTACGGGGATTTTTTCCCCGTCTCTTTTTGTTTTTGCTTTTGTTTCTTGCTTTTGTTTTTTGTTCGGCGCACCGCGCGCGCGAACCGTCCGATTTTAAAAGATTTTTAAAAAAGTATCGGTTTTTTGGGCTGAAAAATCCGGTTTTGTTTTTTCGGAAATGTCATTTGCCTGTTTCCCCGTCAAAACGGTGATTTTGAAAAATCCGGTTTGGTTTAATTTTATAATTCATTCGTTTATTTTTCGTTGATATAGTTATCGTTTTTGAAAAAATCAGAACACCTATTTATGTTCAGGAAATTGGGTTTTTTGAAAGCAAACCGTTTTTGTCTTGCAGTTTGCTGTCATCTGAAATAATTCAAAGGAGGATAACTATGAAAAACAATATACGAACTTTCGGGAAAGTGCTTTTGCTTTCCTTTTTGATTTTGCTGGCTTTGACCGGGACCGCGGCTGCCAAAGAATGGACTGTCGGCGGAGCAGATGCGGATTTTCCGACGCTGCCTGAAGCTGTTGCTGCCGCCGCTGATGGTGATTCGATTCTCATCCGTGCCGGCACGTATGAAACAGCCGCGAACATCAGTGTCGGAAAAACATTGACGATTGAGGGCGAGCACAAAGAAAATACAATTTTGGATTTGGGCGGATTTTCAATCATTCCGAAAAAAGAGAATTTTGTTCTTAAAAATGTGACACTGACAAACGGCTCAAACGGCATCAATCTTCAGACAAATGCCGCGGACGCCACGATCGAAAATTGTATTTTTGACGGCATGACGCACAAAGACGGTATCAAGCTTGCCAAAGACGGCGCCGTTTTCAAAAACAACATTGTCCGAAATATGAACGGTTTTACAAATGCCGTTTATGTGACCGGAAATGATGTTCAGATCATCGGCAACACTTTAACCGGTCTTTCGGGAAGCGGCAACGCCGCCAGAATCCTTTGTCTTGAAAATGCGAGCGGCGCTTTGATTGAAGGAAATATCATTACAAACAACGCGGGAGAAGCCATCCGTCTTTGGAAAGCTGAAACAGGAAGTGCTGTGATCACTCAAAATACGATTTCGGGAAACACGCAGAAAGGCGTTTACTTCTACAATGCCGGCGAAAACAATGCTGTTTATCTGAACGACATCTTTGATAATGCCGGCGGCAACATTGCCGGTTACGGAACTCTTCCGGATGTCGTTTCTTTTAACAGCCCTCAAAGCCAAACGCTTTCTTACGGCGGCCAGTCCTGGACGGGAAAACCCGGAAACTATTGGGGCGATGATTATGAAGGCGCTGACAACGGCAAAGGTATCGGAAGCACGGCACAAACGATTTTGGACGACTATGAAGATCTGAATCCGCTGATGTATTCCTTTTCGGCATACGCAATCAGTTCAGGCGGTTCCGGTGAACCCGGTGAACCCGAAGAGCCGGAAGAACCTGAAGAGCCGGAAGACCCCGAGCCGCAGCCCGGGAGTTCAAGCACTTCCATTTCAATGACGACAAATATCATTCCGTCTGTTTCCGTTTCATTCTCTATTGACTCGCTTGACTTCGGCGACTTGGCCGCAGGACAGACAAGCGCTGCCAAAGAACTTGAAATTACAAACAGCGGCGGATGCGATGTTGTTGTGACGGCGGAAGTGACCGACTCGTCCGATGATTTGTACAAGAGAGGCATTTGGATTGACGAAGCCTTCTGGCAGGACTTTGAAAAAGTTGTGGCACAAGGCGACACTGAAATTTCCGAAGTCGTCTTAAAAGTTCCGGCAGACTATTCCGGCACCGGAAATGTTGACGGAACAATGATTCTGTGGGTTGAAGCCTGCTGAAAAATTCTGTTAAAGAATTCTGCTGAAGAATTCTGAAGTTCTGCTGGAATTCTGAAGACTTCTGTTGAAAAATTCTGTTAAAAATTCTGCAGAAAAAAAGCATGTAAGGAATTGTGAGTGAATAAAATGAAATCATCTTCATTTCAAAGATGATTTCTTTATTTTTTATATTCTCATTTCTTTTTATTATTCTCATGTCTTTTTATTATTCTCATTTATCTTTCATTTTTTCATTTATTGAGTTTAATGAGATTTGTCTTTTTTACCGCTGCGGCCGCCGCGCGCGAGCTGCTTGGTTTTTTGGAAATATCAAAACCGGCGTTTTGTTTTGAAAAATTAAATCGACTTCAATTCGGGATTATCATCAATAAATAAAATTTCGGTTTTGCTTCCGATTTCTTTTTCCAGGCGCTGTGCCAAAACGCGCATGCCGGGATTTTCGGTGGCGTAATGGCCGGCGTCGATGATTGTCATGTCGCCGCGTTCGCGCAGAACATCGCTGTGTTTGAGTTCGGAAGAAAGAAATGCGTCAACGCTGTTTGCTTTGGCGATGGAAAGTGCGTGGCGGTTGAGGCAGCTGCCGCCGCAGATCATCACTTTTCGAATCGTTTTGTCGCCGGCATAAAGAAGCGGTGTGTTCAGTTTTTCGGAAACTTTTTTGACAAATTCTTCCGTTTCAATCGGGGTGACGGTTCCGATGATTCCGAAGTCGGTCATGCATGTTTCTTTCAAGCCGAACATGTCGGCCAAAACGGTATTGATGCCGCCGTCGGCGTTGTCGTAATTGGTGTGCATCGCATAAATGGAAATATTGTTGTCAAAAGCGATTTTCAGGCGTTTTGCCAAATCTTCGGGAATCGTCATAATCGGATGAAAAAGCGGCGTGTGATGGCAGATCAGAATGTCGGCGCCGAAGTCGGCGGCTTTTTGAAGGACATTGTTCGTCACGTCAAGGGTGACAGCGATTTTTTTGACTTCTCTGTTTTTGGTATAAAGGAGGTCCAAAATCATTCCAATTCTTCCGTTGTCGAAATCATCGGCGATTTCGGGCGGCGCGATTTGTTCTAAAAGTTGAATCAGTTCCTCTTGTTTCATAATTCCAAAAAAGGTCTGCATCCTTTAAATAGAAGACGACAATATTCATGCTTCTGCAATTTTGCATTAAATTCAATTTATATCAGTTTAAATGCACAATTTATGTTAATTTACATATCAGTTTATTGAATCAATCAGTTTATTGAATCATTTACAAATCATTATTAAATTTAAAATTATTAAATTTCCAGTACAGTTGGATTGATTCACTGGATGACTCAATCGCCAATCACCGCCAAAAATAAAAGAGGTCATAAACAATGTCAGCCCCTCCCGTGTCCCATAAGCCGAAACACGGCATTAAGAGAAAGAAGAATCTGGCGAAATTAAAAACCCGCCAGAAAGCCAAAACGATGGAAAAAATTGAAAAGAAGAACGATGCCGTGACTTTTGAAGTCGTTTTTGTCGGCCGTTCGAATGTCGGCAAGTCCACGCTTTTGAAAAGTTTAACCGGAAGGAATGTCCGGACCGGCAAACGGCCGGGTGTGACGCTGAAGCCGACGCACCTTTATTTTGATGATTTTTTGATTACGGATATGCCGGGATTCGGTTTTATGTCCGGCGTGACGCCGGAAAAATCGGAAGATGTGAAGAACACAATTGTTCGGTACATTGAAGAGCATGCCGACCGGATTTATTTGGCGGTTCAGGTTATTGACGGTCCGGCTTTTGTTGAAATCGTTGAGCGCTGGGATGCGCGCGACGAGATTCCGATTGATTTGGAACTTCACGACTTTTTGGAAGAAATGGGCATTATTACGGTTATTGCGGCCAATAAAATGGATCGTGTCAAAGAAGATGAAAAGGATGAGCTGCTCGGCGAAATTGCCGAAATTTTCGGTTATGAGGAAGGGCCGTGGAAGGAAAGCGGAGCTTTGATTGCGCCCGTTGCCGCCCGTGCCGGCGACATCCGCCCGCTGGTTTCGCATCTGAAAAATGAATTCCATAAGATGAAACGCGACGATTTGTTCAAGCACTTCAAATGAGAAAGGACGAAGAAGAGGGAGATGAGAAAAAATGACAACGATTCTTGAAATTGCCGAAAAAATTATTGCCGAAGGACCGATCTGCGATCACTGTCTCGGCCGTCAGTTCGCGAAATTATCGACGGGACTTTCTAATGACGAGCGCGGCAAATCTGTGAAGCTTACACTTGCAATGGACGCCGATCGCCGTTTCAAAGATGCGGGGGATATTTCGCTGCTGGAAGAGATTGCGCCGTCAAGCGTTCACGCGCAGAAAACGCTGGCCAAGGAAAACAAAACGGAGCTTGGCGATGCCGAGCCTGTTGCCGAGAAATGCTGGGTTTGTTTGGATATTTTCAAAAATTTGGATTTTTGGGCGGATTTGGCGGTTGAAAAATTGCAGGGCATCGAGTATGAAACGTTTTTGGCGGGCACCAAACTCAGCGGTCTTTTGAGCGAGAATGAAGAAATTCTTTGGGAACAGGCGGGAACGGCGTACGCGGAGCAGCTGAAAAGCGAGCTGAACCGTGAAATCGGAAAAATCATTTCGCAGAAAACCGGCAAAATGGTTGCGTTTTCAAATCCTGATGTGATGATTACGTTTGATATTGCTCAAAAGGAAGCGGATTTAAACATCCGCTCGATTTACATTTACGGCAGATATCAAAAATTGGTGCGCGGCATTCCGCAGACCAAATGGCCCTGCCGTAATTGTCACGGCAAGGGATGCGACAACTGCGGCGGAACGGGCAAGCAGTATCCGGAATCTGTCGGCGAACTGGCGGGCTATCCGCTCTGGAAAGCGTCGGAGTCCGAAGATGTCGTTTTCCACGGCGCGGGTCGGGAAGACATTGACGCGCTGATGCTCGGCACGGGCCGGCCTTTCGTTTTGGAAGCGAAAGCGCCGCTGGTCCGAACTTTGGATTTGGAAGCGCTGGAGAAAGAAATCAACGAATATGCCGCCGGCAAGGTGGAAGTGTCCAAGCTTTCAATCTGCGGCAAGGATATGGTTGAAAAATTGAAGACGGAAAAGGCGACAAAAACCTACCGCCTCAAAATCAAATTTGAATCGCCGGTGACGACGGAAGCGCTGACATCTGTTTTAAAAGAGCTGGAAGGCAAGGAAATCAATCAGAACACGCCCAACCGTGTCAAACACAGGCGCGCTGATTTGTGCCGCAACCGTACCGTTCACACCGCCGAATTGGAGCGGACGGAAACGGAAGGGACGTTCGATGTCGCCTGGGTCAAAGTTCACTGCGACGGCGGCCTTTATGTCAAGGAACTGACGTCAAGCGACGAAGGCAGAACAGTTCCGAGCATTGCGGGACTTCTCGGCGTCGGCGCAAAAGTCGATGAATTGGATGTCATTGATGTTGATATTCAGGATGCTGCGTAAGCGGTGACCGGAGGGCTGCGGGCTTGTGCGGCGTGCTGTGTGCTGTGTGCGCGCGCGGGCGGCGCCCGTTTTCTTTTTTTTGAACAAAAACGGATTTGTTTTTTTTGGTTTTTAAAAACAGATTTGTTTTTTTTTGGTTTTTTAAAACGGTATGCGATTTTCGTTGATCTTTCAACAAATGAATTGCGTTTTCGTTGATTTTTCTTTTTTGAAAAACTTTCTTCTGATTCTGATTATGTTCGCCGTTTTGAGTCGTTCCAAATCCGTAATTTGAAACGGGGTTTGTTGTGTTTGTTTCAAACCGAAACATCGGTTTTTCGAATTTTCGGCAAACCCGAACTCCCGATAAACCCTGAAAAACAATATCTTAAGAGAAGTTTAAGCAAAAAACGGAGTTCAAGTTTTTAAAAGTTGAAAAAAACGATGTTTCTTTTTTTGAAAAATTATTGAAAAACCAAAACAACCACCTCCAACGACGAGTTTCGTGAGCGTCAGCAAGCGTTAGGAGGAGTTGGAGATCCGTCCCGTGAATTCAACGAAAAATCGCAAACAGAATTAATTAAACTGAATTTTTAAACATAGAATTGTGTTTTTTTAAATTTTTCTTTTTTTGAAAAACCTCTCCAAATTCCGATTTCGTTCGCCGCTTCGCGTCGCCCGAAATTCGTAATTTGGAGTGGGGTTTGCTGTATTTGTTTCAAGCCGAAACATCGGTTTTCGAATTTTCGGCAAACCCGAACTCCCGATAAACCCTGAAAAACAATATCCTAAGAGAAGTTCAAGCAAAAAACGGAGTTCAAATTTTTACAATTTTTAAAAAAACGATGTTTCTTTTTTTTTGAAAAATTATTGAAAAACCAAAACAACCACCTCCAACGACGAGTTTCGTGAGCGCCAGCAAGCGTTAGGAGGAGTTGGAAATTCGTCCCGCGAATCCAATGAAAAATGAAAAACGGTGGAAATAGACTTGAAAAAATGTATTGCATTTTCTTTTAATTTTTCTTTTTTTTGAAAACCTCTCCAAATTCCGATTTCGTTCGCCGCTTCGCGTCGCCCGAAATTCGTAATTTGGAGTGGGGTTTGCTGTATTTGTTTCAAGCCGAAACATCGATTTTTCGAATTTTCGGCAAACCCGAACTCCCGATAAGCCCCGAAAAAACAGGATCTTAAGAGCGGTTCAATCAAAAAACGGAGTTCAAATTTTTACAATTTTTAAAAAAACGATGTTTGTTTTGAAAACTCAATAAACGCAAAAAGGGAAAGTGCAAAAAGGAAAATGCAAAAAGAAAAACGAAAAAAATAAAAAAAACGGAAAAAAACAAAAGACGAAAAATGAAAAAACGAAAAAGAAAAGAGATTTCGGGAAATCCCGAATCTCATCTTTAATTATTCAACAATTGCGCCGGAATTGGCTGAGCGAACTGTTCTCCTGTATTTTTTCAAGTATCCGTCAACGGGTTTTTCAACCGGCTTGAATGTTTTGCGGCGCTCGTTGAGCGTTTTCTCATCAACTAAAACGTTGAGCTTTCTTTTTGGGATGTCGATTTCAATCATGTCACCGTCTTTGACGAGACCGATGGGTCCGCCTTCCGAGGCTTCGGGAGAAACGTGGCCGATACAGGGACCGCGGGTGCCGCCCGAAAATCTGCCGTCTGTGACAAGCGCGACCGATTCAATGAGGCCGAGGCCGGCAATCGCCGCTGTCGGGGACAGCATTTCACGCATTCCGGGGCCGCCGCGCGGACCTTCGTAGCGGATCACGACAACATCGCCCGCAACGATTTTGCCGTTCATAATCGCAGTCATCGCGTCTTCTTCACTGTCAAAAACGCGGGCGGGGCCTGTGTGAATCATCATTTTTTCGCTGACCGCAGCTTGCTTGACGACAGAGCCGTCGGGCGCGAGACTGCCTTTCAAAACGGCGATGCCGCCTTCTTTGTGAACAGGATTTTCCACCGTCATGATCACTTTTTGATTGAACTTCGGATTCACCAAAACATGATTTTTCAGGTTTTCGCCGACTGTTTTTCCGGTTACCGTCAGTTCGTCTTTGAAAATGCGGGCGCCGAGTCTTTCAAAAATCGCGTAAATGCCGCCCGCGCGGTCAAAGTCCGTCATAAACCAGGAGCCTGCCGGACGCAGAGAAATCAGATGCGGCGTGTTTTTGCTGAGACGGTCGAAATCATCCAGCGTCAAATCAATACCGAACGCATTGGCAACGGCCGGCAGGTGAAGCGCCGTGTTGCTGCTGCCACCGATTGCCATGTCCGTCATCACGGCGTTTTCAAACGAATTCGGCGTCACAATCTTTCGTGCAGTTGTGCCGTCTTTGACCATTTGGACAATCCGTTCGCCGGATTCTTTGGCCAAACGAATCTTGCTTGCGTCCACTGCGGGCGATGTTGCGCATCCCGGAAGAGAAAGTCCGAGCGCTTCGGTCATGCATGCCATGGAGTTGGCCGTAAACATGCCCGAGCAGGAACCGCATCCGGGGCAGGCGTTGTCTTCCAGCATTTTCAGTTTATCTTCAGAAATGCTGCCGCTCTTAACGGCGCCGACGCCTTCAAACATGGAAATCAAATCCAAGTCCGAATCGTCGGCAAAACCGGGCTGCATCGGACCGCCGGTCACAACAATGGCCGGAATGTCCAGTTCCCCGGCCGCCATCAAATGTCCCGGAACAACCTTGTCGCACGACGGAATCAAAACCATGCCGTCAAACTGGTGCGCGCGGACCATCACCTCAATGGTGTCCTGAATCAGTTCGCGGCTCGGCAGGGAATAGCGCATGCCGGCATGTCCCATCGCAATGCCGTCGCAGACGCCGATGGTTTGAAACTCGAAAGGAACGCCGCCGGCATTTCGGATGCCGGCTTTAACGGCTTCGCCGATTTTATCCAAATGAATGTGTCCCGGAACGATTTCATTTTTAGAGTTGACCACCGCGATAAACGGCTTGTCGATTTCAGAGTCCGTGAGCCCCAAAGCTTTCAGCAAAGAGCGGTTGGCGGCTCTTTCAAGTCCTTTTTTAGCATTATCGCTTCTCATAATTGCTGTCATAATTGTCGCCTGAATTACAATAATTATTATTTTTTGATAAATGGATTAAAATATAATTTGATTATTTTAAAGCAAAACTATTAGATGAATTACACATCTGTCATATAAATTATTTTGAAAAATTACCGGATTTATAGTTATGGACAACAATTGCCGCAATCTCTTCCGTTCGATCCATGAAGGAAAATGGTTAAGCATAAAATATCGAAACAAACGAGATGAGGTAACATATTATTGGGCAGCCGTAAAAAATATAGATCCTGCATCAAAAACAATAATTGCGGATGCATTGCATCTTGTAAAACAGACTGTAATTGAATTGAAAATGTATATTGATTCAATTGAAGTATCAACTGTTCTTGACGGAACATACTGCCCCGTAAATCAATCTTTGGTGGATGACATTCAAAATAATCCGGCCCGATACAAAGATTTATTCGGGCATATTCCGAATTTAAAAATTTTAAATTATCTGTCCGACTGTAATCGATTGGACGGTGTTTTACAAAAGTTTGAGCATGCGCTCATTCCCCGACTTGACAGTGATCGATTCCGAGACGGAGATTATCGATTGGATGATGAACAATATTCATCTGTCATTCGTCATTTCCAAAGCACGGCAAATGAGAAAAAACCCATCGGAAATCTTGCGCTTAATGTCATCAGCATTCATTCAAAAGACGGACTTTACGTTTTGGGATATCGCCGGCTTTATTTTAATGTCATCGAGAAAACACTTTTCCCGTCAAACGAAATTACGTTCTGTTCTGAATTTACGGTAAATGGCACAGTTCAAAGTATTCAAAGATATTTGGATGAAGAAAATTTAGATTTACTGAACGACATTGAACCGAATCTTGAAATGATTAAAGATTGCATTGCTCAGCGTTATCCGGGAAAACCTGTCGTTGATGATATTCCGTATATGATTGCAATTGATACAAATTATATTGTCAATTTGGAAAAAGAATATCAAGGGATTATAGAAATGTACCAAAAAGAATCCCCGACAATTCCGATTCGGGCTTTTTTTGGCGAATTAACAAAACGCCCTGTTCGGCGTAAATCCTATCCGCTTGCCCTGATTGATAAGAAAGTAAATATGGACCAACTGCTGGCAATCAGTAAAGCGATGAAATATCCGCTTGCATATATTCAAGGACCGCCCGGCACAGGAAAAACTTACACAATTGTAAATACGATAATTACTGCATTTTATAATAACAGAACTGTTTTATTTACATCATATAATAATCATCCGATTGACGGCGTTTTTGAATCTGTTTCCCAATTGAAATATAAGAATATATCAATAAAATTGCCAATCATTCGCCTTGGAAATAAACAAAAAGTAAATGAAGCGATTGATTACATCCGTGTTTTGTATGAGCATACTGATACAGAATATGTAAATTTTGAAAATACAAACAGCCGAAATAGAAATGAAGAGAATACAAATCAGCTTCTTGATTCCCCTTCACAAACTGATTTAGCGAAGAAATTAAACGGATTATTGGAAACGTATGAAGAAATCCGTGACTTAAATGAAAGATTAGAAACAATTGATGATTTACTTGCCGAAGTAAGTCAAAAACATTTTGAAAGCGTCATGAAAGTGCATCAAAAAAGGATAATGGAAAAACTGGAATTGTTGGGGAATATTCCGGTTGAGGAAGCTTTGACGTATCTGCCTGAGGATTCGGATGATTTGATGAAATATTTGAAAAATATTTCAGAGAAATATATCAAGCGTTTGCATGAACCGAAATATAAAAGATTGATTGAGATTGTATATTCGGAGAAAAATGATGATCGTGTTGCAGAATTTAATAAATATTTAAGCAACGATGAAAATTTTAAAAATTTCTTGCGTATTTTCCCCGTTGTTGCAACAACCTGTCTTTCGGCACGACGTCTTGGAAAACCAAAACAATATTTTGATATGGTTATTATAGATGAAGCTTCACAGTGCAACACAGCCGTCTCGCTTATCCCGATCATTAGAGGAGAAAATTTAACGCTTGTCGGCGATCCGCAGCAGTTGAATCCGGTCATTTTATTAGATAGACAAAACAATGCGATTTTAAAAAACAAATATAACATTTCTCAGGAATATGATTATATCGAAAATTCAATTTACAAAACATATTTGGCTTGTGATTCGGTCAGTGATGAAATTTTACTCAGCAATCATTACAGATGTGACAGTAAAATTATTGAATTTAACAACAAGAAATATTACAACAATAAGTTGAATTTAATGAAAAAGGAATCGATATCGAATGCTTTGATGTATGTTGATGTCAAAAGCACTGCTGTTTCTGTTAAAAACTCATCCAGAGAAGAAGCCGAAACAATTGTTGATTTTATTAAAGCAAATCCTCAGAAAAAAATCGGCATAATCACGCCTTTTGTGAATCAAAGAAAATTGATCGCGGACAAATTGCTTGCCGAGGGTCTAAATGGCATTCCTTGCGGAACAGTTCACGCGTTTCAAGGGGATGAAAAAGATGTGATTTTGTTTTCATTGGCTTTAACGGACCAGACAAGTCAAAAAACATACGATTGGCTTAAAAACAGTAAAGAATTGATCAATGTTGCGACATCACGCGCAAAAGAACAATTGATTGTTATCAGTGATGACGTAATTTTAAATCGTTTGCATGCGGGAACAACGGATGATGACATATACGAACTGGTGAATTATGTCAAAACAAACGGCGTTTCAAAAGTAACCGAAAAATCGCCGTCGTCACGCGCTCTTGGTATAAAACCATACAGTACAGATACGGAAGAAATGTTTTTACAAACGCTCAGTCATGCTTTGGACAATATTCCGGTTCATTCGGGAAAATATTCGGTGAAAAAAGAAGTTTCGATAGCCCATGTTTTTAATAAGGGCGAGATTGTGAATGATTTATTTTTCACAGGCCGATTCGATTTTGTAATTTATGAAAAGAGAAATGATGGGGAATGGCCCGTTTTTGCAATTGAATTGGACGGAAAAGAACATGTTGAAAATGAGATTGTTCAAAAACGAGATCGAAAAAAGGAAAAAATCTGTAAAGAACACGGATTTCCGCTCATACGTGTCGAAAACTCTTATGCGCGCCGATACAATAACATCAAAGATGTTTTAATCGATTATTTCACAAAAAGATAATTTGAAGAAGGTATGAAAAATCAATTGTTCAATTTTTCGAAATTTGATTCTTTTTCGAAATCTTCTTCCGACACATCCGAATATTCGTCTTCGTCGCCGAGCTGCTGCACTTTTGTCAGAACACTCTTGTTGTACGCGTTCATGATGTCTTTTTGCGTAATGATTCCGACCATCTTTTTGGGATTCGATTTCATCACGACGGGGAGGCGGGAAACATCGCGGCTGACCATCCGGTCCAAAACGACATCCAGCGTTTCAAACGGATAAGCAACAAGAACGTCCGTTGTCATAATATCCTTAATTTTCTGCTCTTCGTCTTCCGGATCGGCTTTTTCCTGCAGGTCTTTAATCGTGACAAGCCCGGTCAGCTCGCCGCCGCGGTTAAGCACCGGAAATCCGGCGTGTTTGCTGCTTTGCATAATCGCACCGAGCGCTTCAATGGAATTGTCTTCAAAAACGGTTTGCGGGTGCGGGTACATCGAATCTTTGACCAGGATGGATTCCATGACATCGATTTCGCGGCCGCCGCGGATGGTGTAACCTTTCCGGCGAAGCATTTCGGTGAAGATGGTTTCGGGATTGGCTTTACGCGCAACCGCATTGCTGAGAACGCAGGCGACCATGAACGGCAAAATCAGGCCGTAGTCCTGCGTCATTTCCATGAGCAGAATGATGGATGTAAAAGTCGCATTGGACGTTCCCGCAAAAACCGCGCCCATCCCGGCAATGGCAAACGCGCCTTGGCTCACGGAAAGGCCGGGAATGAGCGAATCGCAGATGAGGCCGAAAGCCGAGCCGAGCATGACGCCGATAAACATGGACGGAACGATTGAGCCGCCGGCACCGTCTGAGCCGATTGTAAATGAGAAGGCGAGCGTTTTTAAGACAATCAATGCCAGCAAAAGCATAATCGGCAGCGGATTGGCAACGGCGTCAATCATCACATCGTATCCGAGGCCGAGAACCTGCGGGAAATACCAGCCGATAATGCCGACCAAAATGCCGCCGATGGCGGGTTTGAAAACGCTGCTGATTTTTAAATTTTTAAAGAATTCACGGATGAAATAGAAAATCTTGATGAAAAAAACAGAAGCCAATCCCGCTAAAATGCCGAGAACGGGGAAAAGCCAGAATTCATAAAGCGGCTGAGCCAAGCTGTAATGCGGGAAACTGAGCGTGTCCGACCCGAAAAAAGCCTGAAACACGAATGTTGAAAAAATCGAAGAAAGAACAATCGGAATAAATGTTTTGGCTTCAAGTTCGCCGAAAATCACTTCAACGACAAAAACAATTCCCGCAAGCGGGGCGTTAAACGCGGCGGAAATGCCGGCAGCGGCGCCGCAGCCGAGATAAATCCGAAGACTTTTGCCGCGCAGATTAAACACTTTTGCGGCAAGCGATCCGGCACCCGCGCCCATTAAAACGCCGGGCGCTTCTTTGCCGGCCGATCCGCCGGTTCCGATTGTGATGACGGACAAAAAAGCTTCGGCAAGCGCGTATTTTGCTTTCAGGCGGCCGCCGTGAAGGGCCGACGCTTCAATCACGCTTTCAACGCCGTAATGTGTTTTTAAGAAATATTTTCGAATTAAACCGACCGCCAAACCGCCGAGCATCGGGACGAGAATAATCGTCCACCGCGGAATGCCGTAATATTCAAAAACAGAACTGCCGCCGTAAAACGTGCTGCTGAGCGTGTCCATCAGGAATGTGTAAACGCCGATTAAAAGTCCGGTCAGAATGCCGATGAGAATCGCAATAAAAGAAATCTTAACGGTCGGCGTGTAAAATTTTTTGGCCTGCTGTCTGAGTGCGGAAATCCTACCCTCAAAGGATTTTCCGGAAGTATTGGAAAAGGAACCTGCCACCCGATAGACCGTCCGTTCATCAGTTGTGTGAAATTATGAAATTTAATCAGCCGTTTTTGGATTTTGTAATAAATTTGTGAAAACTTTTTTGTGATACTCTTTAAGAAGATATAAATATTCGGATTCAAAGACGGAAAGTCAAATCCGGCCGTTTTTGCCGGCGGCTGCGGCACGCGCGAACGGCATACATTTTGATATGAATCAAAAAACACGAACGTGCGTGATTATTTGTTTTCAAAAGTCGGAAATATTTCATTAACGGCATACTTGACTGCAAGTTCTGTCGTATCGAAGAGGTAAACTTCTTTGTTCCGGACATGTTTGTCAAATTTTTCATCGCGCAGCAAATATTTTTTTACGGTCGGGCGTATGCCGGTAATTAAAACGTATTTGTTTTCTTTATTGCGGTTTTCAATGAATTCATTCAATCGGGAAACGGCTGTCGTATCAACGTACGGAACATAGCGCATGCGTATGATGATGACGCGGCGTTTGTTGGGCAGGTGGACATCGACTTTTTGGTCAAAAACATTCATGGCGCCGAAGAAAAACGGTCCGTTGATTGTGTAAATTGCCAGTTTCTCCCCGAATTTGTCATGAAGCATGCGGATCTGCTCGGTGCTGTCAGTAGAATCGTATTCTTCCATCGTGTTGATTTGAACCGACTGCGCCATGTCATACATGAATTTGATCATTGTGAGCAGAATGCCGACTTCAAGGGCGAGCAGCATGTCTGTAAAAACAGTCAGAATGAATGTGATGCCGAAAATCGCCGCGCTGCCGCGGTCATAGTTGAGCATGACTTTGAATTCGCGCAAGTTGACCATCGGGAGCGCAACCGTAAACAAAACGCCTGCAACGAATGCATACGGCAGATAAGCGCCGACGCCGCCGAAAAACAGCATAATCAGCAGCAGAAACACGGCATGAAGCAATCCGCTGGCGCGTGTTTTTGCGCCTTCCCGAATGTTGACCGTACTTCTGGAAATCGCTGCTGTTGACGGGAGGCCCCCGAAAAACGGTGTGACGACTTTTGCAATGCCCTGCCCGATGAGTTCCCGGTCGCTGTCATGTTTTGTTGCCGTCATTCCGTCGCAGACCACGGCGCAGAGGAGGGATTCCAGTGTTCCGAGGAGGACCAGCATCAGCGCAAACGGAAGGACGTTCAGCGCAAGTCCCAATGAGATACTGAAGAGTGAAAATGTCGGCAGTTTCGGCGGAATTGCGCCGACAGTGGGAATTTCCAAGTGCAGAACAAACAGGATAATGACGGCCAAAATCAGCGCAACAATTGTCGGCGGGACAGAGGACAGGTATTTTTTGTTTTTTGTCAGGCGCGGCAGAAGGCGGATTAAAAGAATCGTTCCAATCGTCATGAGAATTACAATCGGGTTGATGCTGCCGAGCGATTCTAAAACAAGCAGGAGCATTTCGGGTGTTGAATCGTATTCGGGAATGTCAATGCCGAGAGCGTTCGGAATCTGGGCGACAATGATCATCAGTCCGAGGCCTGCCGTAAATCCGGACATCAATGGAAGCGGCATGAATTTGATGATTTTTCCGAGTTTTAAAACGCCCAAAAGAATTTGAATGAGGCCGGCGAGAACGGTTGCCAAAAAAAGTCCTTCCAGTCCGTATTGTCCCATTGCCGCCAAAACGACGACGGCCATGCTTCCGGTCGGCCCGGTGATTGAAAATTTGGAACCGCCGAAAAGGGATGCTAAAAAACCGGCGACAGCTGCTGTGTAAATGCCCATGGACGGGTCAACGCCTGAGGCGACGGCAAAACCGATTGACAGCGGCAAAGCAACGACGGCTGTAATAAAGCCCGCTTTGAGATCAAAAGCAAACATATTTTTGAAGTAATCCGCCGCGGATTTTTTGAAAGATTCTTTTGAAATCGGATCTTTTAATAGAGAAGTGCCGGTCATATTTTTCAAACCGTTAAAAGGCATCAGCAACTGTTATTTTTTAATTTTAAGAATTATTGATGAAAGAGATATTTTTCAAAATATATATAATGTATCTAAATATCTCAAAAGTCATGATAAATTTATTCCTATATTCGTCGTGTTTTTTAAAATTTGGAGTTATTTTGTCATGACATTTATAACTTAAAAGTAATAATTTTGTTTTTTTAAAGTCTGAATAATTATATACTATTACTTTCAGTAATATTTCTTATGCAATTACCGACACCTGAGGATTTAAAAAAGAAGAGAATTGAACTCGGTTTAACGCAAAGCGATTTGGCCAAGCGTGCCGGTGTCAGTCAGCCTTTGATTGCGCGCATTGAGATGAGCGATGTCGATCCGCGTCTTTCAACGGTCGCTAAAATTCTGACCGCTTTTGACGAGGTCAAAAAAGAACAGCAGATTGTTGCCAAGGATATTATCAGTTCTCCCGTCATTCATATTCAGCCGAAACAGCCGCTTGAAGAAGCTGTTCACATTATGAACGCCAACGGCATTTCTCAGCTTCCGGTCATTGAAAACGGCGTTCCCGTCGGCAGTTTGTCCGAGGGCGTTGTCGTCCGCACAATTGCCGTTCGAAAATCGCTTGCCGGAATCATTGTTTCCGATTTAATGGAAGAATCATTCCCGACGGTTCCGCAAACCGCTTCTGTTTTGACGGTTTCGCACATTTTGGAACGCAGCCCGGCGGTTCTTGTGATGGAAAAAGGCGCCGTGACCGGCGTGATTACAAAAAGCGATATTATGAAAATCGTCAACGGCTGATTCAGCCCGCTCACTTTGATTTGGGTGTCTTCGATGCGGTTGATTTTCATTTTAATTTTTTAATTTTCAATTTCAGCCGTTCATTTATTTTTAACTTCATTGTTATTTGATTTTGATTCAATTCGATTTGATTCGATTGTGATTTGATTCGATTGTGATTTGATTCGATTGTGATTTGATTCGATTTGATTTGATTTGATTTGATTTGATTTGATTTGATTCGATTTGATTTGATTTAATTTGATTTGATTTGATTTGATTTAATTTGATTTGATTTTTATTTGGTTTGATTTGCTTAAAATTTAATTTAAATTCATAATTTACAATTCATTTACAATTTTTAAACTGATCTTTATGATGACCGAAAAAGAAAAAGCTGCCGCCGGACTTCTTTATGATTCCGCTTTGAAATCTTTTGAAAAAGAGCGCCACCGCGCCAAAAAATTGTATCATAAATACAATATCTGCAAGCCGACTGCTTTCAAAAAAAGAAATAGAATTATCAAGAAATTGTTCGGCAAAACCGGTAAAAACTTTTTAATCGAGCAGCCTTTTTATTGCGATTACGGTTACAATATTGAAATCGGCAGTAATTTCTTTACAAATATGAATTGCGTGATGCTTGACGGCGCGAAAATCAAATTCGGAAACAATGTGATGATCGGCCCCAACGTCGGTTTTTACGGGACGGGGCATCCGCTTAATGTTGAAATTCGCAACAAATTCATTGAATATTCATATCCGATCACGGTCGGCAGCAATGTTTGGATCGGCGGCGGCGTTTCCATTATGGGGGGCGTTACAATCGGCGACAATTCTGTTATCGGCGCCGGAAGCGTTGTGACCAAAGATATTCCCGCAAATTCGGTGGCTTACGGCAATCCGTGCCGCGTTGCCCGAACGATTGATCAGGACGAAGCGAAACGGAATGAAAAATATTTCAAAAAGCTGACGAAAGAAGAGTTTAAAAAATTAAAAACAGAACTTTAAATTAAACAGAACTTTAAATTAAACAGAACTTTAAATTAAACAGAACTTTAAATTAGACAGAACTTAATAGACAAAACTTAAAAAATAAAAATATTAAAAAATTAAAATCCGGAAAAAAAGCTCAAAAAGGAAAGGCGGACTGCATTGATCCAACCGTTTGATTGTTTTTCTGTATCGTCATTTTTCGAGCCGGTCGTTGCATTGCTTTCCTTGAAGGCGGATTTTAAATTCTTTTCGACATTAACATTTGAGAGTTCGCCGGTATTGATTTTTTCCTTACCTGTCACTCCGAAACCAAAATCGGAAACATAAAATCCGTCCGGCCCTGATTCAATTGACTTAAATCCGCCTAATCCGAATCCGACCATTGCTAATATCAAGCCGGCAATCGTTATAATCAAGCCGACAATGATTAAAATTTTCAGTCCTTTTGATTTTTTATTCATTAGATTCATCTCCGTTTCGATTTGTTTTTTTTGTCGAATAATTTTGAATTTGTACTCGGATGTAATTAATTAATTTTATAATGCCGCTGACCATCACGCGAGAGACGAGATAGACAAGAATTGCCGAAAGCCAGGTAATTCCGATAAACACCAATCCGATGCCGATATAAAATATTCCGACGGCGAAATCTGAAGATAAAACGCTGATACCTGCCGCCATTATCACAAAACTCGAAAAGAGAAAAGCTCCAACAAAAGCAGCCAATGCAAATATAAGCGCGCCTGCTATGACTAAAATGACAAAAACAATTGTTGCCGCAAGCAAAAGTAAAGGTAAAGCAACCGGCAATGCAAGAATTCCTAAAATAACGGTCCGGATTGCAGAAATCCCTTTTTTGACGGGAGGCGTATCGGCCTGAATTTCTTTTACGGCAGCATCCGCTTTAATTTGCGCGGCTACTTGAGCCGGACTTCCCAATTCTTCAATGACATCCTGCTCGTTTTCAGCACCGGCTTCTTCAAAATATTCATTATAAAATGCGATCGCATCTGACCGCTCCTGTTCGTCAATCTCTGAAAGCTGCGCTTCCAGTTCCGCCATAAATTCACTTTTATTCACTCAAACCATCTCCGCACAACAATTTATCTATGTTGCTTTTGTAAATTTTCCACTCTTTTCTGTACTCTTCTGCTTGTTCTTTTCCTTTTTCCGTGATTGCGTAATACCTTCTGTTCCGCCCCTGCCAGGGCTGGTCGTATGTCGTCAGATATTCGTCCCGCTGTAATCTTCTGAGAACCGGATACAATGTAGATTCCGAAATCCCCAAAATCTCTTTGAGCGTTTGCGTCAAAACATATCCGTATGTGTCTTCTTTTTGAAGCATGGAAAGGACGCAGGCATCTAACAATGCCGCTCCGACTTGAAATCCCATAAAACGCCTCCTTTTTGTTATTTCAAATTAATTGTAATCATTACAATATTATTTGTTACAACATACTATATCATATATAATATTATGTATGAATTTATGTGCCAATTAACAAATTATTGAAAATAAAAAAATGAAAAACGAAAAATGAAAAACGAAAAATGAAAAACGAAAAATGAAAACATGAAAAATGAAAACATGAAAAATGAAAAACGAAATAATGAATAAAATGAATAAAATGAACGTAATAATAATAGGAATTAACAGAAAAAATGAAAATTACCTCGGATTTTTTAAACAAGAAGAAAAATAAGCATTAAATTTATTATTTGAAGTGATTTTATTCGTCTAAATCCGAAAAGATTTTACCAAAAAATTAAATTTTATCTGTCACAAAAACGGCAAAATGAAACACAGCAGGTACAAAATATGATTAAAACCGAAGACAAATTAATGATGATGCCCGGACCGGTCGAGGTTCCGCACCGTGTTTTGATGGCAATGGCCAAACCGATGATTAACCACCGCGGCAAAGAATTCTCCGCAATCTACGACGACTGTCAGAGAATTTCAGCAGCGCTTTTTAAAACCGCGCCCGAAAACATTTCCGTGATTTCCGGGTCGGGAACCGCCGGCATGGAGGCGGCCGTCGGCTGTTTGAACAGCAAAGACGACAAAATTCTCGCGATTGAAAACGGCAAATTCGGCCAGAGATTTAAGAAATTGGCCGGCAAATACGGAACTGTCGTTCCGCTCGAATTCGAATGGGGCCAGTCTGTTGACTTGGGCGCCGTTGAAGAAAAACTTGCGGCCGGCGACATCAAAACAATTACAATGGTTCACAATGAATCATCCACTGCAATCCGCAACCCGGCGCCTGAGATCGGCGCGCTTGCCAAGAAATACGGCGCCTACTTCATTTTAGACGTTGTTTCTTCCCTCGGCGGCGACGACATCCGCGTCGATGAATGGAATGTTGATATTGCCGTTACCGGATCCCAAAAATGTATTGCGGCACCGCCGGGAATTTCCATGGTTGCCGCAAACGAACGCGCGCTTGCCGAAATGGAAAACGTGACAACCCGTCCGTATTACTTGGACTTGGTCGCCTATCACAAGAGCGCCTCCAAAGAATTGAAAGAAACACCGTACACACCTGCCGTTTCTTTGTTCTTTGCAATGCAGGAAGCATTGAAAATGATTGAAGAAGAAGGTCTTGACAAGAGAATTGAAAGACACTACTTAATGACCAAAGCCGTCCGCGACGCCGTCACAGCCATCGGCATTGACATGTTCCCGCAGCTTAATGAAGTCAGCAGTTATTCAAACACGGTTTCCGCGATGAAAGCGCCTGCGGGAATCAGCGGTGAAGACATCAAGAAAGCGCTGAACAAAAGAGGCGTCATTATCACAGGCGGTCAGGACGATCTGAAAGGCAAGATTTTCAGAATCGGTTCCATGGGCGCAACAACCCCGACAAACATCATGACAACGCTTTCCGAGCTGGAACAGGTTCTTTATGATCTGGGCGTTGCCGAAGAAACCGGCGCCGTTATGGGAATTGCCGGCGAAACGATGGCAAAACTTTACGAGTAAAAATATTCATCAGAATCATAATAAATTTAAGGTGAAATCATGGCAAAAAAAGCAATTTTATCCTATTCGGGCGGCCTTGACACTTCCGTCTGCATTCCGATGCTCAAAGAGGATTACGGGTTCGACGAAGTGATTACGGTCTCCGTTGACGTCGGCCAGCCTGAGCAGGAAGTCAAAAACGCGGAAGAGAAAGCCAAACTCATCAGCGACAAGCATTATACGATTGACGCGAAAGACGAGTTCGTCTCCGACTACATTTTCCCGCTCATTAAAGCGAACGGCGACTACGAAGGTTATGTGATGGGAACATCCATTGCCCGTCCGCTGATTGCCAAAAAAGTGGTTGAAATCGCCGAGAAAGAAGGCGCTTCCGCTTTTGCGCACGGCTGCACAGGCAAAGGAAACGACCAGCTTCGTTTTGAAACGATTTTCCGTTCCACCGGCAAAGATGTGATTGCGCCGATGCGCGAACGCAATCTGACGCGCGAATGGGAAATCGAATACGCGAAATGCCATAACATTCCGGTTGCCGCAACGAAAGACAAGCCGTGGAGCGTTGATGAAAACCTTTGGAGCCGCAGCATTGAAGGCGGCCGTTTGGAAGATCCGAGCTTTGTTCCGCCGGAAGAAATCTACGAATGGACAACGTCGCCCGAAAACGCGCCCGACAAAGCAACAGTGATTGACATCGGTTTTGAAAACGGTGTTCCCGTTTCTTTGGACGGTCAAAAAATGAAAGGGTACGATTTGATTCAAAAGTTGAATCAGATCGGCGGCGCAAACGGTGTCGGTCGCTCCGATATGGTGGAAGACCGCGTGCTCGGCCTCAAAGCCCGTGAAAATTACGAACACCCGGCCGCAACGATTCTCTTAAAAGCGCACAAAGATTTGGAGCAGCTTGTGCTCACCCGCGCCGAGCTTAAGTTCAAGGCCGGCGTTGATTCTCAATGGTCCGAACTTGCCTATCAGGGACTCGTAGACGAGCCGCTTTACGCCGATTTAAATGCGTTTATTGACAAAACTCAGGAACGTGTGACCGGAACCGTTAAGGTGAAGCTTTACAAAGGCGGTTTGATTATCGTTGCCCGTGATTCTCCGTTCGCGCTTTATTCCGAAGATTTGGTGTCTTTTGACAGTCAGACGATTGATCAGAAAGATGCGGAAGGATTCTGTAAATATCACGGATTCCAAGCGCGTTTGTATAAACAGCTGAAGAAGTAAATGTATTCCTTTTGAATAAAAAGCGGCAAGTGGAATGGAATGTCAAATTTCATTTCATCCGCTTCATAAATTATTCATATTCTTTTTTTAAATCCGGCATTTTTAGCAATTACGAATAAATATTTCTGACCATGACAATCATGTTTTCGGACGGATGATTTGAATTTCTTTGTTTTCTGGGAACTAAGCCCAAAATTCGGAATTTTTCATTTTTATAAAATTGAATCAACCGAAGATCACTTCCGCAATCAACACGGATGATGTTGATTCCCAGGAGTTTGTTTACTTGTCTTATATACTCATAACTTCGGATAAAAATGTCATGTCCCGAAATTTCTTCATTATAATTTCTGTAATAATTTTTGGAAAGATGGCCGATTAAATAAGTTTCAACGTTATTCATGTTTTTAGAAGGCGTTTTTGACATTTTTCCCAATGCGGGAGATGCCGGGAATTTTAAAAGTTTTTCAACTTCAAGTGATTTTCCGGTTAATGAAAAGTATCCCAATACTCGATAACAGTTTCCATTTAATGAAAATGCGCAGCAATCCGAACAAAAAGGATTTTCGTTTTTTTTGAACAGACTTGCGGAAAAGCAGACAAAATGAAATAATTTCGGCAATGAAAATTCATTTCAAAATTTACGAATTTCCCTGAAGTAATGTATTCCTCCAAATCCGCATCTTTTGATTTAAAATGAGCCAGACGTAAACGCATTTCCTGTTGAATCTGTTTCCAAAATTCGGATTTTGTACCGGTTCCGTTTTGAAAATCTTCAATCTCTTCAATTAACGCTCCTTTATTTTGTTCGTTTTTGTTTTTGGAAGGCAGTGTTTTTTTTGTTTCGACATATGAATAAAAATCCAAAACAAAAAAAGAATCAGAGGAGTTCATGACATCTTCGCATTTCCTCAAAAACATCTACCTCCGGGTCTTCGGGTGCCAGATGAGAATCTTGAACGGCCAAAAGCTCTTCCAATATTTTGATTGATTTCGGATTTCTGACGATAAGCCTTGTTGTGTAAGATGAAGTTGCCATAAATTATTGACCTCCTTATTTTGAACAAAATTCCTATTCTGCAATCCTATTTATTCATTTTTAAATTATTTTTAAAAAGATGAAAATCAAAAAAATAAAATTAAAATCAATAAAATTAAAATTGATAAAATTAAAGTCGATAAATAGTTGATAAAATTATTCAAATAAATAAAAGAACGAATTTAGGAAAAGGTTATTAAAGGAATAATCCTGTTTACGGTTCATTCAAACGTGTTATCGTATAAATAACGCCTTTTGCCGAAAACGCCTGTGCGTTACGGTTTATTTGATTTTGATTATTTATTGAATCAGAGGATTCGCTCATGAAGCGATTCCGCTTTTAAAAGTGATTACCATGGCATTGAAGAAAGGAGATTTTATCCGGTTAAACTACACCGGTAAAATGGAAGACGGTAAGGTCTTTGACACAACCGAAGAAGAAGTTGCGAAAGCAGAAAACGTTTACACACCGCAGGGCCTTTACGGCGGCGATGTGATTGTGATCGGCTACGGCCACACAATTCCGGGTCTTGACAAGGAATTGGAAGGCAAAGATGTCGGCGCTGAAGGCGAAGTGACCATCGGTCCGGAAGATGCGTTCGGCATGCCCCGCGAAGATTTGATTCAGTCTGTCTCAACTTCCAAATTCAAAGACGGCAAAGCTCAGGTCGGCATGGTCATCGAACAGGACGGCCGCCAGGGCGTTGTGACAAAAGTGATCGGCCGCCGCGCAACAATCGACTTCAACAGTCCGCTTGCCGGAAAATCCGTCACCTACAGCTATAAGATTGAAGCATCTTTGGACACTCCCGAAGAGAAAATCAAAGGTCTTTTCGCGCTTTACACAGGCGTTCAGGATGCCGACGTGAAAGTCAGCGGCGATGTCGCCGAAATCGAGATCCCGACGGGAATCACCTTCAACCAGAGATGGCTTTTCATGAAAGGCAAGTTGGCCAATGAAGTTTTGGAAAACACCGACCTGAAAGAAATCCGCTACGTTGAAACCGTGAAAAAAGCAGAAAAGGAAGAGAAGGCTGAATAAACGGAATAATTCCGTTTCATTCATTTCATTTTTCTTTCATTTTCGTTTTATTTTTTCATTTTTGTTTCATTTTGTTCATTTTTGAAAAATTGTTATATATCCGAATCGTGTTTATGTGTTGCAGTTTGCAGCCGAACGTTTAACGTTTGCGGAGATAGCCAAGCGGCCCACGGCGCCGGTCTTGAAAACCGGTGGTGCCTCGCACCTCGGGAGTTCAAATCTCCCTCTCCGCGCTTTATTTTTTGATTTCATTTTTCATTTATTTTGAAATTATTGAATTTGAAATGAATTTCATTTAACTCATATCCTATTGAAAATGGAGATAAATTGAGGAAATATTATGACAGAAGTTTTATTTGAAACCACGATGGGAAACATCAAAATTAAATTGTACGACAACATGCCGGTCACTGCCGGCAACTTTAAACAGCTCGTTGAAAACGGCTTTTACGACGGCATCATTTTCCACCGCGTCATCCCTGACTTCATGATTCAGGGCGGCTGCCCGAACGGAAACGGAATGGGCGGTCCGGGATACTCCATCCCCGACGAATTCGTGAAAGGCTCCTCCAACGTCCGCGGCACCATCTCCATGGCCAACGCAGGCCCGAACTCCGGCGGCAGCCAGTTCTTCATCAATCTCGTTGACAACACCTACCTTGACTGGGACAAGCCCCCGGGATCCTCCAAGCACCCCGTTTTCGGCGAAGTCGTCGAAGGCATGGACGTTGTTGACAAGATCGGCACCGTCAAAACCGCAAGAGGCGACAAGCCGGCTCAGGATGTTAAAATTATTAAGGCAAGCATTGTCTGATTTTTGATAAACCGAAGCGGATTTTAAATCCGCTTTATTTATTCCATTTTTTCGTTTTTTATCTTTTCACTTTTCTATTTCTTGTTTTTTATCTTTTCACTTCTCTATTTCTTGTTTTTTGTTTCAGTTTTGTTTTCTTTTTCTTTGTTTTCTTTGTTTTCTTTGTTTTCTTTGTTTTCTTTGTTTTCTTTGTTTTCTTTTTGTCAATACTTTTTTAACCCAAAAGTAAGAACTCTTTTTCATGGATTACAGAGTCGGACAAATCGGCCGTGTTTTTACCGTCAGAATGGACCACGGCGAAGATTTATTAGAATCACTGAAAACACTTGCTGACAAGGAAAACATTCAAACCGCAACTTTCGTTCTTCTTGGCGCAATCGAATCCGGCAACTTGGTTGTCGGCCCGAAAAAGAACGAGCGCCCGCCGAACAAAATGTGGACAAGTTTTGAAGAAGCGCACGAAATCGTCGGTGCCGGCAACTTGTTCAGAGAAAACGGCGAACCGGTTATTCACCTTCACGCAGGCCTCGGCAGAGCCGAAGACGGGAAGATCGGATGCGTCCGAAAAGAGAATCAGGTTTTCATGGTGATTGAAGCGTTTATCTTTGAACTGACAGGATTTGAAGCGGAACGCGTTTGGAATAGCGTTGAAGGATATTCGCCGATTATTTTTAAATAAAAAATCGAGGGACGGTTTTTTCAATATTTTTTTTGAAAAACGGAGCAGCTCGCGCGCGTGAGCAGCTGTCGGCGGCGGCAGGCGGAATCGGTAAGGTGGCGGCAGCAAACGGCATCGGTAAGGCAGCGACAGCAAACGGAATCGGTAAGGTAGCTGTGCTCACGTTCGCGAAGCGAACGGCTGCTATAAAAAAGAGCAGATGCATATGGCAGACAGCAAGCGGACAGCAGCAGCACAGCAATGGCGGCCGGCAGCACAATCGGCAAAATAATGGCGAAAACAGAACCTATAGAAACGGTTCATTGATTTAATTGAGATCATTGGGACGAATCTCCAATCCTCATTTTGCTCGCTGCGCTCACAAAATTCGGATTGGAGGGGCGGTTCATGAGGTTTATCAGATTTAAACGGCGGTTCATAAGGTTTATCGGATTTAAATTGCGGTTTTGTGTTTTTATTTTATTGTTAAAACGAAACATCGGTTTTTTTAAAAGTTAAAGAAAAACGAACCCCGTTTTTTGATTTTTCTTTTCAGGGAAGAGGGGGTTCGGGTTTGAAAAGTTGTGAAAATCGGATGTTTCGGTTTCCGGGAATTGAAAAACGGGGTCGGATGGTTCAATTTTAGAAAATCGGCGAGGATGATAAATTAAATTCATATTTCTTGAAAAATAATACTCATTTTTTGGTCTTAAAAACAGGATTGGAAAAATGAATTGCGTCGATATATTTATATGCCTTGAAACCCTCTTTTTGTCATTAAAATATGTAAAATTAAACAGAGTTTTCCGGACTGAAAAACTAATCTGCTGATTCCGTTTTTTGTCAAATGACAAATTGAATCTCAAAAATGTTTTTTTCAGTTTGTTCTTCTTTGAAAATTCAAAAATTTTTGAAAAATACTCTGTTTCAAATATTTGCGCCTAAAAACAAATTCGGGCGCCATAAATTCAAACCTTTGAAAACTGCATTTTATACAAATTCATTAGCCTACTCTGCAAATTTTTAAGCGGACCATTGGCGGCTGACAGAATCAATTGCAGGAGACATACGAAAATCGCTTTGAAATTCTTGAAGTTCTTAAAATTCAAACTTATCTTTTCTCTTAAAATTTCTCTTAAAAATAACGTAGCTTTTCTTTTAAAAATAACACAAAAATACACACACGAAGGAATTATTTCATGGACGAACAAAAAAACTATGACGGTTCCAGTATCCAAGTTTTGGAAGGCCTCGAAGCCGTCCGTAAAAGACCGAGCATGTATATCGGCAGCACGGACGCGCGCGGTCTCCACCATCTTGTTTACGAAGTCGTTGACAACAGCATCGACGAAGCACTTGCCGGATACGCGAAAAACATCCGGATGACAATTAACGAAGACGGCAGCGTGACCGTTGTCGATGACGGCCGAGGCATTCCCGTCAGCATCCAGCCGAAATACCAAAAATCAGCGCTCGAAGTCGTATTAACGATTCTTCACGCCGGCGGCAAATTCGATAAAAACACATACAAAGTGTCCGGCGGCCTTCACGGCGTCGGTGTTTCCGTCGTCAACGCGCTTTCCGAATGGCTGATTGCAGAAGTCCGAAGAGACGGCAAAGTCTACCGCCAAACCTACGCTTACGGCATTCCCACCTCAGGCGTTGAAGCCGTCGGCGAATACGAAGGTGACAAAACCGGAACAACCATTCAGTTCATGCCGGACAAAACGATTTTTGAAACAACCGACTTCAAATACGACACTCTGCTCAACCGCCTCAAAGAATTGGCCTTCCTCAACAAAGGCATTCATATCATCACCGAAGATCTCAGACTTCCCGAAAACACAGGCGAAGATGAATTCGGCGACATCGCGGAAGATGATTCCGACGTTACCGCCGACATCGAATTTGAATCCGACGGCGAAGATGATGAGGACGAAAGCGCCGGCAGCAAAAAGAAATCCGGACGAACGCTCGACACCAAAGAAAAATACCACGACCTTTACTATGAAGGCGGCATCATCGAGTTCGTCAAATATTTAAACAGCGGCAAAACTGTTCTTCACGACACGCCGATTTATTTCGAACGCCAAAGAGACGGAACCGATGTTGAAATCTCCATGCAGTACACGGAAAGCTACAACTCAAACGTCCACTCTTTCGCAAACAACATCAACACAACCGAAGGCGGAACGCATTTGGTCGGCTTCAAATCCGCTTTGACCCGCGTCGCCAACGATTACATCAAAAAGAATAATCTGGACAATTCCAAAGACGGCGCCTCACTCAGCGGCGACGATATCCGCGAAGGCCTAACCGCAATTATCAGCGTCAAACTCTTAGAACCCCAATTCGAAGGCCAGACAAAAACAAAACTCGGCAACAGCGAAATCAAAGGCATTGTCGACTCCCTCGTCACCGAAGGCCTTTCCGAATACTTCGAAGAAAATCCGAAAGTGGCCACCGCCATTTTGGAAAAAGCACTTCTCGCCAAAAAAGCAAGAGAAGCCGCCAAAAAAGCAAGAGAGCTGACCCGCAGAAAAAGCGCGCTTGAAGTCAGCACCCTGCCCGGCAAACTGGCCGACTGTTCCGAGCGTGACGCTTCCTTGTGCGAACTCTATCTTGTCGAAGGTAACTCTGCCGGCGGATCGGCCAAACAGGGCAGAAACCGCGCATTTCAGGCGATTCTGCCTTTCAGAGGTAAAATCCTCAACGTCGAGAAGACGAGAATGGACAGAGCGCTTAAAAACGCCGAAATCGCGTCGCTCATCACAGCGCTCGGCGCAGGCCTGGGCGACGACATGGACATGGACAAACTCCGCTACCACAAAGTCGTCATCATGACCGATGCCGACGTTGACGGCGCGCACATCCGCACGCTCATTCTGACATTCTTCTTCCGCTACATGCCCGATCTCATCAACAGCGGCTACGTTTACATCGCTCAGCCGCCGCTTTACAGAATCAAAAAAGGCAAATCGGAATATTACGCTTACAACGACAAGCAGCTGAGAGCAAAACTCGAAGAAATCGGCGACAAAGGCGTGACTGTTTCACGCTACAAAGGTCTCGGTGAAATGAACCCCGAGCAGCTTTGGTCAACCACCATGAATCCCGAAACCAGAACCTTGCTTCAGGTCACAATTGAAGACGCAATTGCCGCCGATGAAATTTTCTCCATTTTGATGGGCGACGAAGTCCTCCCGAGAAGAGAATTCATTCAGGCGCACGCCAAAGAAGTGGAGAATTTAGACATCTGAGGAGGCTGAAAAAATGGAAAATCAAGATCAACAAAACAATTCGCAGGACAACGCGCAAAACAATCAGCAAAACAATCAACAGCAGCACCTCCTCGACGAATACATCAGCCGCTCCGAACTTCCTGATGAAGTCGAAGATGATGTGAAAACAGAAGCAGTTGATTCCGACAGCAGCTTTGAAGACGGCGACGGCAATGTCGGCGGAAACAACGGCGATGGAATCAACGACGGCGGAAACAATGACGGTGGCGGGAACAATGACGATGGCGGTAACGGTGATGACGAAGGCAGCGAGCCCGTTGACGAAGAGCGTGTTTCCGTTCGCCCGGTTTTATTGAATGACGAGATGAAAAATTCTTACATTCAATATGCGATGAGCGTTATCATCGGCCGCGCGCTTCCCGATGCCCGCGACGGTTTAAAACCGGTTCACCGCAGAATCCTCTTTTCAATGAAAGAAAACGGCATGGTTTACGAAAAGCCGCCGAAAAAATCCGCGCACGTCGTCGGTGACGTTCTTGCAAAGTACCACCCGCACGGCGACTCCGCGGTTTACGATTCCATGGTCAGAATGGCGCAGAACTTTTCACTGCGCTACCCGCTCATTGACGGGCAGGGCAACTTCGGTTCCATTGACGGTGACGAAGCAGCCGCCATGCGTTACACAGAAGCGCGCATGGCCAAGGTTTCAACGGAAATGCTTGAAGATTTGGATAAGGAAACCGTTGACTTCCGTCCCAACTATGACGAGTCGCTTCAGGAGCCGGCAGTGCTTCCGGCAAAACTGCCGAACCTGCTCATCAACGGATCCACCGGTATTGCCGTCGGTATGGCAACCAACATGCCGCCGCACAACTTAACGGAAGTGATTGACGCGACCGTTATGATGATTGACAATCCCGACGCCGATGTTCCCGAACTGATGACGGTCATCAAAGGGCCGGATTTTCCGACCAGCGCCGTTATTTTGGGAAGTGAAGGCATCATCAACGCCTACAAAACAGGCCGCGGAAGCGTTCGAATCCAGGCCGTCTCTCATATTGAAGAAATGAAAGGCAATCGCGAGAGAATTGTCGTGACCGAACTGCCGTATCAGGTGAACAAAGCGCGTTTGATTGAAAACATCGCCGAACTCGTCCGCGACAAAAAAGTGACCGGCATTTCCGATCTGCGCGACGAGTCTGACCGCGACGGTATCCGTGTTGTCATGGAATTGACGAACGGAACGAATGCCAGCGTTTTAATGAATCAGCTTTACAAGCACACGCAGCTTCAGACCAGTTTCGGCATTATCAACTTGGCCATCGTTGACGGCGTGCCGCGCGTGATGGGACTGCGCCAGCTCTTGAAGATTTATCTGAAGCACAGAATGGATGTCATTCAAAGAAGAACGCTTTACGATTTGAAAACGGCCCGGGAGCGCGAACACATCTTAAACGGTTTGAAAATTGCGCTTGACAACATTGATCCCGTCATTGAATTGATTAAAGCGTCGATTGACGCGCAGACCGCAAGAGACGGTTTGATGGAACAATTCGGTTTGGATGAAATTCAAGCCCGCGCCATTCTTGAAATGAGACTTCAAAGGCTCACCGGTATGGAAATTCAGAAAATTTTGGATGAACTCGAAGACGTTTTGACAAAAATCCTGGAACTCGAAAAGATTGCCGGAAGCGATGAAATCAAATACGGCATTATTCGCGACGAACTTTTGGAAATGAAAGAGAAATTCGGCGATGACCGCAAAACGCAGATTATTCAGGGCGGCTTTGACATCGACAATGAAGATCTCATCCAAAAGGAAGACATCATCATCACGATGACGAACCGCGGCTACATCAAACGTCTTTCCGCCAACACTTATTCGCGCCAGCGCCGCGGCGGCAAGGGCATCATCGGCATGGAAACAAAAGATGAAGACATCGTCGTGAATCTGTTTGTCTCCTCAACCCACAATTACATTTTGTTCTTCACGAACAAGGGCCGCGTCTACTGGAAGAAAGGCTATGAAATCCCCGAAGGCAGCCGCACTTCCAAAGGCAAGTCAATCGTCAACTTCCTGGATTTGAAGGAAGACGAAACCGTGACGGCAGCAATTCCTGTTTCTGAATTCAAAGAAGGCCAATACTTGATGATGGTGACCAAACAGGGAACCGTTAAGAAAACGCCGCTCGTTGACTTTAAGAACCCGAGAAAGGCCGGCATTATCGCGACAACGCTGATGCCCAACGACGAACTTGTCAACGTGATTCAAACCGACGGCAGCCGCGAAGTTGTCATGGTTTCAAGAGGCGGCAAAGCGGTTCGTTTCGATGAGAAAGAAGTCCGGCCGATGGGCAGATCCGCCCGCGGCGTGATGGGCATGCGTCTTGTGAAACCCGATGACGCCGTCGTCAGCATGGACATTGTCAACCCCGAAGAAGCGCTTTTGACGATCACGGAAAACGGTTTCGGAAAAGTGACCGCCTTTGACGAGTACATCAAAAAACACCGCGGAACGCAGGGTGTGATGTCCATCGTCACCGATGAAAGAAACGGCCAAGTCGTTGCCGTGAAATCCGTCGGCAAAGACGATGAACTCATCATCACAAGCGCCGAAGGAATCATCATCAAAATCCGTGTCGGCGAATTGCGCGAGCAGGGCCGCAACACAAAGGGCGTCCGCATCATGAAGCTGGCAGACAATGACAAAGTGGTCAGCGTCGCCGCAGTCAAGCAGCCCGGTGAGGATGAATCCGAAACAGAAGATGCTGCCGAGAACGGCGCCGAAAATGACGGATTCGTTCAGCAGATTTTTGATGCCGATTCTGATTCCGGTTCAAATGAAGCCGAAGAGGACAGCGCCGAAGAAATCGAAACTGAAGAAGTCGAAACTGAAGAAAACGAAATTGAATGAAACGAAATTGAAGAAAACGAATAACCGAAATGTATCATTCAATTGATACATTTCTTTTTTATTTTTGAATCTAATTTTTGAAAAACAGTTCTTAATCCTTAAAAAATCCAAATGCCGTCTAAAACGTCGGTAAACTCATGGAGAATAAAAATAATCATCAAGAGAACAATAATGATTTTCGTGGACCAGAATATTGCCCAGTAAATCGGCTTGACGTAGACTTTTTTTCCTTTGACGTTCATCTTCGGCATGATATGTCTTAAAAACCCTTTTGAGATTTAACTGTTTTTCAAAAAATCTTGTCGTTTCCAAAGAATTTTTGTCGTTTTCAAAAAATCTTTGTTTTTTTCAAACATACTGTTCTGTTTTATTTTGTTTCAAAGAGTTTGTCATGTTAAATTTTTGAAATAGAGAGTTATTTATGCAAATAATATCTTTATTTTTATAAAAGTATCTCGGATACTTTTTAGAAAAAAGGTGAACAAAAATGACTCTATTCAGCTTAGAAGGAAAAATCGCAGTTGTAACGGGCGCATCAAGCGGCCTCGGCTTATTGGCCGCAAAAGCTTTCGCAGAAAACGGCGCAACTGTTGCATTGCTCGCACGCCGCAAAGAAAAACTGGAAAGCGCGGTTGCTGAAATTACAAGTGCCGGCGGTAAAGCCATCGCTGTCGAATGCGATGTCACGAACGAAGATCTGGTCAAAAAAGCGATTGACGAGGTTGTCAAGGAGCTTGGAACCATTCATATTTTATTAAACAATGCGGGTGTTGCGCAGCACGGATCCGTTGAAACGCTGACGGTTGAAGAATGGGACAACAGCATGAATGCCAATGTTAAAAGCATGTTTCTGATGTCCAAATACACAATTCCGGTCATGCGGAAGCAAAAATACGGCAAAGTGATTAACATTTCTTCCGTCAATGCTTTTGTCGCCGACAAAGGCGATGTTTTTGTCCGTCATGTTTACAACGCATCTAAAGCAGCTGTTCGCGGTTTAACGCTCGGCATGGCGGCAACGTATGCCGAAGACAACATCACGGTCAACAGTGTCGGCCCCGGCCTTTTCGAAAGCGAAATGACGGAAAAAACACTCTTTGCCGACAAAGATTTCTTAACGATGTATGACAAAATGACACCGGCATCCCGGCCCGGCAAGAAAGGCGAATTGAACGGAACACTTTTGTATTTGGCGTCCGACGCCTCAAGTTATGTCACCGGCCAATACATTATTGTTGACGGCGGTTTCTCGCTTGTTTAATTGAATTTTTCGCAAAAAGATGAATCCCAAATTCATCTTTTTGTTTTATTGATTGGGTGCTCTGTTTTTGTTTTATCGGTTTTGCTGTTTTGTTTATTGTTCCGGCTTCGCCTGTTTTTGAAATTTTGATAACTTCAAATTAAACCGCAATTTAGAGAATGATTATAAAGAAAAACTTTCTTTTTGGAAGTACCGGGAATTTTGAAAAACTCATTTTTTTTCAATGATTTCTTAAGGAAAACGAAAACCAATTAAAGGGGATAATTATGAAAAAAATATTAATGATTTTTGCAGTTCTTGCGGTCGCCGTTTTGGCTGTCGCTGCAAGCGGCTGTTTAAGTTCTGATTCGGGACTTGAAACCAATACGACAAACAATACAACAAACAATATGACAAACAATACAACTGTGACAGGCGCGCCCGCGCAGTCTGTGATTATTTACACCGACGGCGACAATGTCATCGCTCAAATGGTTGTCATGATCATGGGAACACACAGCCAGTCCATTGACAAAGCCAACGCGACCGTTAACGTCAGCGGCACAACGGTTGATGTGTATGTTCCGGCAGTCACAGTCAGCGGCATTAACACAATGGACATCGGCTATGAAGATGTGACCGTTGTTCTCGGAAAAGTCAGCGACTTTGAAGCCGGCAAAAAGTATGTTGTCACGATCGACGGCAAATCCGATGCCATGAAACAGTACGGCTTTGAAATCGTCAACGGAACATTGTATTCTTACAGACCCGCGAATATCGATAATGTCACTGTTGCGGCTGACGGAAACAACATTACCGTAACCGCAGTTGTTGCAATCGGCGGCGGCGCAAACAGCATTGACAAAGAAAACATTACGACCGTTGACGGATTTAACGCAGACGGCGAATATGATATTTACATTCCGTTAAAAGTCAAAGACGGTCCGTCCACCATGGAAATGAAGTGGGGAGACGAAAAGTTCGTTATCGGCCAACTCGACAAAATGAAAGACGGAACGTATGTTGTCAAAATTAATGATTACGGCATTTCCTTTACAATCGCAGGCGGTCAATTGACTGTGAACGCTTAATCGGAAGATGCGTAATAAAACACAAACAAAAACTAAACAAAAACATAAACAAAAACATAAACAATAAAATAAACAAATATCAATTAAATAAAATCAAAAACAAACGAACAAAAAATCGGCTTCGAACAGAATTGTTCGAAGCTTTTTTTTGGCTTATGATTCAAAAAACGTCTTCGAACGGAGATTTCAAAAACAAACGAAAACTCAAACATTTTGAACAACATTTATAATGATTGTGTTTATAATAATCAATCAAATAATTTTGCAGTATTATGCAATAATTAAAATTGTATTGATCTTTCGAGGCAAAAAATGAAAAAAATCATCATCGTTGGTATTGCAGTTGTTTTGGCAGCGTTGATTGTCGCAACACCTGTATTGGCTTATCATGAATACGGCGGCGGCTTTTATAAAACGCATCATTCCCAGACTGACCGGCATTGGGTGCCGGCGCATTCGGCACATTCAGTACACTCGGCACAGTCGGACTTTTGTATATATGCCGAAAACTGTCCTTATAATGAAACATGTCAGAATGAATGTCATTCCAATTGCTTTTTTGAGTCGTCCGAATACAGAAAATGTTTTGAACGCAGTCACAAAATGGGCGGACATCACAGAAGATAATTCGGCAAATTTAAGGCAGATTTAAGCAAATCTGCTCCTTTTTATTCTCTTTTTTATTTTCTTTCTTTTTTTCTTCTTCTTGGTTTTTGTTCTATTGCATTTACGAACCGTAAGTTGAAAAATCACGACCCAACTCCACATTAATCGCCCTCAGTAGCTGAGCGATATTTCCCAAAATTGATTCGGATAAATGGATGAGCCTTAAAAGTGCGGTATTTGCTTTTTCAAATCCCTTTTCCACTTCTCCGGTCGTATCATGGGTGATAAACGCCTGTTCGGTCAGGGCGTTTTTGATGGATTCAAGAGAAGTCACGACGAGAATCGAATCTTTGTCAAATTCTTTGCCGATATAAGGATGGTCGTTATTCAATTTTTGCCCGCATATAATGAATTCGTTGATGATTTCCGACAATCCGTCGTGATATTTTAATATCGGGACATGCCGGAACCGCGAATCCAAATCATAGTCTTTTTTCAATTCCGTTTGAAAATCATTCAAATCATTTCGGATTTTTTTCAGCAGCCGGTTTGACGGAATATAATAATTTTCCAAAATTCCTTGATAATATTTGAAATTTTCAATTGCAAGATATTGTTTATGACAGTCGGCCGTATCTGAAACATTGCCGCCCTCGATTGTATCCATTTTTCTCACCGTTTTATATCGTTAAACCAACAAAAAACAAAAATTATTTGATAATATTATAAATTAATATGAATTTATAAAACAGTTGTCTTCATAGAATATGAAGAGACACATATGGAAAATAGAATATATAGACGGTTTAAATAACTGATTCAGTAAACATAGTCGTAATAAATGATTATGATTTATCTGATTTACTCAATTAACATCATGTTCGATGGAAATAAATTTTTCAAAAATTATGAACACCAAAACTCTTCTTTTTCCCAATCGTGAGGAAATCCCATTTCGATGAGATACAATGATGATGAGTAATTTGAAAATAAATTTTTTAAATCGGTTTTAAAAGTATTATTTTTATCAACTTGGTTCAGCAAATATTGAAGACAGCATAAGTAAGAATAAACACACTTTGGTTTATTTTGATTTATTGTAAAAGGTTGAGACGTTTTTGCAGGAACTTGTAAATCTATTAATTCACGATTCCATAATCTGCTGTGATGAGCACATATATTTCTCAAGACAGTTAGACAATAAATCCAATTCCGTAAAACAAAATAATTGTTTAAACCGAAATGTTTTACAATATTTTTCGTTTGAACTGATTTATTCAAATTCCCGAACATTAATGATAAGCTTGTAAAGCTTATGACATCGAATATGATCCAGCATGCTGAAGATTTTGAAGTCGGATATCTTTGCTTATATTTTTGTATATCTTTGCCGCTGTCTCTTTTTTCTTCCGAATCTATCTTCTCTTTAAATTTGGAATATTGATCAATGTTATGAAAATGTTTTGAATCCAAATGCCAATGACTGCCGTATTCGATTGAATATTCATAGATAATTTGGTTTCTTACAGCAATTTCGATCTTTTGAATAGCTTTGAAAACCAACAGCCTTAATTCATTATCAAAATCGTACAAGTCAATAATATCATTGAAGCAGACCTGATTTTTAAATGGTTTTCCCGGTGTTTTCATTTCTTGAAAAAAATAAGAATAACTTCGAAAGCGAAATAAACTGTTGTTTAATAAAAAAGACTTTGTCTCCTCTTCATCATTAATTATTAGCTTTTGCTGACATAATTTATTGTATTGCTCATTGATATTTAAAGCCGGTTTTGCATATTCTAAATCGGACATTATATCAACCGTTAATTAAGATAAATTAAAAAAAGAATAATAAAAGTGAACAGCCTGCCGAAGTGTGCATCATCAAAATCGAATGATTTTGAGCTCAGCATGGCAGGCACTGTTAAATCTAAAAAAGATTTTGAAATATTTATACTTAATTAAATTTTAAGTAAAAGAATCATAAAGATTTATATTTTAATGATTGATTAAAAAGTGCGGGGGAAGGGAGTCGAACCCCTGAACGCCTACGCGAACAGATCTTGAGTCTGTCACCGTTGACCACTTGGTTACCCCCGCAAAACAAGTTTTTAGAAAAGTAAACAACTCTAAAATCGATTTTTCATATAAATAAGTTATGATGAGCGGGAAATGGAATGTTCATTTGTAAGTTGAATCAATCATTTTGTGAATTTTCATACATTTTGCGGTAGAAGTCTTTCATGACTTTGGGTGAAATCACTTCTTCCGAACGTTCAAGTTCGGAATATCCGGCGCGTGCTTTTTCCCAAGGCAGTTCCGAATGCGTTAAATTTTCCAGCTGGAACTGAGAATAATCTTTGTACACTTCCCAGACGAATTCCAAAACTTCTTCGGATTCTCCGAAGTCAGCGGCATATTCCGTTTGAGGAATAAAAGTCCAGCCGTAATTTTTGTAAATGTCGTAAAGGATCGGACTGACGGGGCCGTGAATCCATGCCTGAAATGCATCTCTTTTGCAAAGAGGCGCATCCAGCAGCGCATAATTCCAGGCAACGGCATAATAACTGAGTTTTTGGAGCTTTTTGTGCTGCAGTGCATTTTTATTCAAAAACCATTTTGCAACATCTTCAATATCGTATAACGGGTCGGCCATTTTATCCTCCTGATTTGATTTTTGTTTTCTGTTTTGAATTGAAAAGGCATGTACTTAAATCTTTTTTTAATTTTTTAGAAAGATTGTTTTTGAAAATATATTTCTAAAAAAATAGAACCAATGTCTGTTTTAAGAAGTGTTTTCATCAAAAAATCAATTAATGTTTTTAAAAATCTTTAAAACACTTTTCATAAACAGATTTAAAAATCTTTAAAAATCTTAAAAAAGCAGGAAGTAAAGCCCGAACGAAATCAAAGCGCCTGAAAGCGTTGAGAAGAAATTGACGCCGCTGTTGGTGAGCCAGCCTCTTTTTTGACAGATTGCGCCGAGCACGCTGTCAATGTTGGTTCCGATGAATCCGCCGGCAATTGCCACAACAAGGGCGAGCGGAAGCGTGTCAATCATGCCGAACGCAAAAGCCATGAAGCCGATAATTGCGGAGCCTGCAAGGGATGCCATTTCGCCGAGAAGACTGACGCCGCCGTCTTCGCCGACTTTTGCTTTTCTGAAATTTGTAATCATATAAGTGGAACCTTTGGACGTCACGCCGATTTCACTGGCCATCGTATCGCCGGTTGCGGTTGCGACGGTTCCGACATAAGCAAAGACGAGCGGCATTGCCAGCCAATTGTATTCGGGGTGCGCGGCGAGGATGCCGTAAAGAACGGCGATTGCAAGCGCCCAGAAACTGTTTGAAAAAACATTCTCATAACTTCGGATGCCCGTTTTGGATTCGGCAAGGCCGGCGGCCTTTTTCTGTTTGAATTTGTATTTCGTAAACCCGCCGCCGAGGATGAAAAAGGCGACGAGAAGCACAAACCACCATAAATTTGTGAAAAGAATGATCAGAATTCCGAGAACAGCGGCGGAGAAAAGAGCCGAGACATCCGCAATCTTGTAGCGGTATGCCAAAAATGCCAAAACCACCGAGAAAAGAGCGGCAAGCGCAGTTTCCGACCACGGCGTTTGATAATTCAGCAAATAAAGCGCCCACATCGAAAGCAGCGCGCCGAGATAGATGGAAGCGTTGGCGTTCATTTTAGACGGAATCGATTCAAACAGACTGCCGACAAAAGCGCCGACGATTGAAATGAAAAACAGCTGATTCAGAAAATCAGACGTCAAATCATAGCCCGTAAAGTTTGCCACCCAAACGCCCGCCAAAAACGCGGCCGTTACGCGAAGCAAAATCAAAAAGAATTCGTAAAGCAGAGATATATTTTTGAAAGATTCCGACTCACGGACATTTTCATAAAGCGTCACGCTGTTGAACAAGCTGAACCAGGAACGCGTGCTGAAAATCGTCACGGCCAGCGCCTGAAAGATTAAAAATCCCGGAAGCATGATGCCGAACTCGGCGCCGTAATTTTCAAGAATCAAAGCCGCCAAAAAACTGAGCGTTAAAATGCCGGCAAGCAGCCGGAAATCAAATGACAGGCGGCGCAGTTTTTCTTCATCCGTTAAATGAAAAAGCGCGGCCGTTTTTGAAAGAAGCGGCGTCATCGAAAGAAGACAGAGAATCAGACAAACGGCAAAAAAGAACCAAAGCGGAAGAATTGCCGCAGAGAGAATAAACAAAATGCCGGCCGCGTATTTTGCCAAATAAAAAAACTTGCAAGTCCGGATGTCCCGATTGACATCTTTTTGGATACTTGAAGCTGCTGCCGAATCGTTCATTTTTCTTCCCCGAAAATTCCCGTTCATCCGAAGATGAATAACTGATGAACTTAATTGAGGTTCTTATCTTTTTTGGTGCATCCATAACAATTGTCTGCAAACCCGTAAAAACACTGCAAACCTGTGAAAACGGAATCAAAAACATAATCAAAAACATAATCAAAGATAAAATCATAAATAAAATCAAAACCGGGGCTGTTTTTGCTCATTGATTCAAACCCGGGTGACTCGCGCGCGGCAGGCGCACAAATATGAAGAATGAGAAACGGAATATGAGAATCAGCTGATGAAGATGACTCTCGTGTAAGAATAATCGGCGTTGAAATTATCGCCGTAAACAACGCACGAAAAGCGCGTTTGATTCCGCCGCGGAACTTGTACCGTATATTCGGCCCAACCTGTTGCTTCATCCGCCATTGTGCCGACATAAATCGCATCGCTTTGCGCCCAGACGCGTGTCATGTCAAACGGTTCGGATTCGGCAAGAATCACGGCGTAAACATTGTGAGCCGTTGTCGGTCCTCTGTTTGTAATGTCGCACTGAATCTTGTAATAAGCATAATCCAAATCCGTGCCGACTAAATCTGCGCGCAGCTGAATGCTCATTGAAGGCATCGGGTTCATCGTGCATATTTTCACCGCCGCATTCTGATATTCTGCCGGAATTTCGCCGAATTTGTATCCGGAGGCCGTCGTTTCAACATAATAGTATCGGCTGCCTTCGTACTCATAATATGTTCCGGAAATGTTTTCGCTGCCCGCAACCCCGAGCGCCATATGCCCGGGCAGTTCAAGCAAAACAACGCCGTAGCCCATTTCAAGCAAAAGCGCGGCCGCCAAAATGGCGCTGTCTTCACAGTCGCCGCCGCCGTCAACCAATGTTTCGATCGGATAGCGCGGATACTCGTCATAACCCGTTGTCACGTCATCGGAAGTGTAAGGCATTGCCTGAACAAAAGAAATAATGTTCAAAACATTCTGATCATCCGTAAAATTGTATTTTTCGCCCTGTTCCTTAAAGCTGTCAATCATTTTGCCCAGGAACGTCCGATCGTCTTCGGAAAGCGCATAATGATCAAAATCTTTTCCCGAATGCGATTTGTTGCGGTAATAATCATAATATTCGACCGGAATCGAAACCGTAATCGTTTGATTGCGTTCGGCGAACGTCCATGAATATGACCGCACGTAACTTTCAGAATCCCCGTCCGAAGACACTGAAAATTCATAGTTTTCAACCGACGTTACGGCCTCGGGCGTTTCCGCATCTTCATATTCGGGCTCGGTAAGAACAGGAATGTCCACGGGAATATTTGTTTGGCTTGAAGGCGCTGTTTCGGAATAAACATACAAAATTGTTCCGACAGCAATGCAGACGGCAAGAATAAACAGCACAAAAATAAAGCAAAAGCTTAAAAATTTAATAATTCCGCGTCCTCGAGCCATAAATATCCCTTAGTATAAACATCCGAAAGAAAATAAAAAGATTTGCATCTTCAATTCACTCATTTTTCGCCGACGATTCAATTGATGTAAATCACATTTGTCGAGGCTGTGACCGGTTCGAAATTGTCTCCGGAAACAACGCACGTAAAACAGACGTTTGTTCGGCGGGGAACGCGTATGGTGCTTTCGGCCGGATTTGTTTCGTCATCCTGCATCACGCCGATGAAAATTGTATTTTCGGTTCCTTGAATCGGGACACCGTCGTAAGGTGATCCTTCGGCAAATATCGAAATGCTGACATTTTGAGCCGCCGACGGGCCGTGATTTGTAATGTTGCATACGATTCTGTAAGACAAATCAGAGGAACTTGTTTGGGCATGCGCCGCCCATATTGTCACATATATGAAAGGCGGATTCATCGGAAAGATTTCGGGAACAGTGCCTTCATATTTTTGAGGTATCTCGCCGAATACATAATCTGAAGACGTTGTTTCAACGTAATAATAGGGAACACCTTCATATTCGTAAGACGTGCCCGAGAAGTCATCGCTGCCGGCAACGCCGATTCCCATGTGATTGGGAAAGCCGATCAAAACGACCTGATAGCCCATTTCGGTCAGCAAAGCCGCTGCCAGTATCGCGCTGTCTTCACAGTCACCGCCGCCGTCAACGAGCGTTTCGATCGGGTAGCGCGGATATTCGTCGTACCCTGTTGTCATGCTGTCGGCCGAATACGGCATGGACTGGACGAACGCAATCACGTTTAAAACAATTTGGTCTTCCGTTAAATTGTAAACGGCACCGAGATTTTGAAACAAATCAATCATTTGATTCAAAACCTGCCGGTCATTTTCGGTCAGCGCGTAATAATCATAATCGCGGTTCACGCGCTCTTTTCCGCTGTAAAAATCGTATGTTTCCTTCGGAATTGTCAGGTCAAACGAATAGCTGCGCCCGTTAAAAACCCACGCGTAAGAGCAAACGTAAGAATCCGATTCGCCGTCGTAATATTTTTCAAACGGCGGCGCAGGCTCTTCCGGAATTTCCGGCACCTGCCCCAGCTTAAAAAATCCGATTATCTTTGAAAAACCCGCGCCGATAAAATTATCGGCTTCTTCGGTTTCATCGGCTTCGGCCGTCATCCAAAAAAAGCCGATGACTGCGGCTAAACAAATCAAGCCGAGAAGAAAAAGAGACAAAAATGTGCGCTTCATTCCCATGACAAATCCCATTCAAAATAAAAGGGAATCTGATAAAAAGATTTGTAAACGGGTCAAACGGACAGAAGAAAATATGGAAATAAACAGAAACAAGAAAGTCCAAAATGAAACTCAAAAGACATAAAACAAAAAAAACAAAAAAACAAAAAAAAAATAAGAAAATAAAATAAGAAAATAAATTTAAAATGAAAATCAAAAATGAAACGAAAAATTCGTTTCAAATTTGACCTTAGTCTCTCGATTTATATTTTTTATTTTCAAGTCTTTTCATGGCATAGTCTTTGTTATGAGAATCTTTGCCGCCGTATTTTTTTCCGCCTTTGCTGCCGGAATTGTTTTTGTATTTGCCGCCGTTTCCGCCGCTGCCGCCTTTGCGGTCTTCGTACTTGCCGCCCTCTTTCTTGCCTTTGTAGCCGCCGTCGTTTCTGCGGCCTTTGCCGTCGTCTTTTTTGTCATTGAATCTTCTTTTCTGAACATCGCCGCTGAAATTGGCTTTCTGGATTTGGGCAAACATTTCATCAATGATCTTGTCGTCGGCGCGCGGCAGAATTCTGTTTTCATAAACGTGCTGCAAAAGGCAGGTCACAACATCTTCGGCTGTCCGGTCTTCCGTCACCAGCATCTGTGCAAATTCGATGAACGGTTCGGCCCGCTCCGTGTGAACAAAGTCAGACTGAATGACCAAAGACAAATCATGATACAATTTTTCGCGTTTCATCGCTGCCACCTGATCGGCGTCGGGCAGCTGAACACGGCGAACATCCGCGTTTGCCATCTTTTTGATGAACGCGAATTTTCTGAAATCGGCCGGCGTTAAAAGTGTGATTGCAATGCCTGCCTTTCCGGCGCGGCCGGTTCTTCCGATTCTGTGTGTGTAGGATTCGGGGTCCTGCGGGATGTCGTAATTGACGACGTGCGTTAACTCGTTCACGTCAATACCGCGGGCGGCAACGTCGGTTGCAACCAAAATTCTCAATTTTTGCTTTCTGAAGCGGTCCATAATGCGGATGCGCTGTTCCTGCAGGATGTCGCCGTGAATCACATCGGCGTCGTAGCCGCGTTCTTCCAGTTTCTGAACCACTTCGTCCGACGTGTCTTTGCGGGCGCAGAAAACCAAACCGTAAAAGTCCGGGTCGGAATCAATGACACGGCAGAGCGCTTCAAATTTCAGCGCGGGAGACACATCAATGGAAAGCTGTTCGATGAGAACGGATTCTTTGATTTTCTCAACGGAAACCATCTCGTACTGGCCCATGTATTTTTTGGCGATTCCCAAAATCGGCTTGGGCATTGTCGCGGAGAAACAAAGCATGCGTTTGTCGTCGTTGGTGTGCTGAATGATTTCTTTGATATCGTCAATGAATCCCATGTTCAGCATTTCATCCGCTTCGTCCAAAACAAAATAAGAAATGTGAGAAAGGTCCAGGCGTTTTCTGTGCATCAAATCAATGACACGTCCGGGTGTTCCGACAATAATGTCTGCGCCGCCCGCCAAAGCACGAAGCTGGATCGGAATCGGCTGACCGCCGAAAACCGGAACGATTTTCAGGCCGTTCATGCCGCCGAAAGACGACATTTCATCAGAGACCTGAATCGCGAGTTCGCGCGTCGGTGTTAAAATAATGGCTTGAATATGCCCTGTTTTTTCCTTAATATTCTGAATAATCGGGACGCCGAATGCCGCGGTTTTTCCGGAGCCTGTCTGCGCCTGGCCGATAATATTGCAGTCGCCGCTTAAGAAAAGCGGAATGGTTTGAATTTGAATCGGCGTCGGAAATTCGTATCCTTTTACAAGAAGTGATTGAATAATTCTGTCCGATATGCCGAGGTCTTGAAATGTTGTTGTCATAAATATGATTGTCCTGATTAATTTATCAAAAACAACGTCCTAAGACCCTGCGGTAATGAGAATTTTACGCAAAACTTGTACTTCAAATAATACCGACTCGCCCGTCGGGCGGAAATAAGCAATAGCGGCAGAATGCCTGGAAATTATTGCCGTGGCTGCCGGCATAAAACCGGCAAATCAATAACATTACGAAGAACAGGGTTTTTGAAATAACGCTGTTTCTGTCACGGCCGGAATGAAACAAAGAAAAGTCATAATCGAAATGATAAGTATTCTCTTAAATTTACTCGGAATCGGCCGAACTTTCCGGAGTTGTGTCCCTTATTTATTGGAAATGTATCGTAATACATGTGAAGAGAATCTGTTCCGGATTAAGATTCACTACAATAGTTTCCCCCTATATGAATCTTTCTTAAGTGAAAGTCTGAATACGAATGTCTTAGCATAGAAACCTTTACAGGATGCCGTTTTGCAGGAGCCGTTTGTTCCCGCGTTCTCGATGCTGCGGTCCCTTTCGCGCGCGGGCCTGACATCTTTTTAAATGAATCTGAAATGAAATTTCTGTTTTCTTTGTTTTCAAGCGAAAATCCGATCCGGCCAAAAAATGAAAAATAATTCAATACGCGAAGCAAAGATTTTATTCATTCGGAACATTCAGTGGTTTCGGTTAAAATAATTTCAGGGGAATTCAAAACGAAAAATCCAATAAATTAAAATTATCATTGAAAAACGTCATTGAAAGCATCATTGAAATTGTCAATGAAAATATCATTGAAGTTGTCAATGAAAACATCATTGAAAATGTCAATGAAAAATCAAAAAATTGATGAATCAATGAAAAATCAATGAAAAACGCTACTGAATCCGATTCAAATTCAAATCTCTCGGGCGCAATAAAAGCAGGCCTTAGAGACCTTACGGAGTTTAAAAATGTCATTTCCTTTGTCCAAGAAAAATTTCGATGTCGTCGTTGTCGGCGCAGGCCCGGCCGGATCCATGGCTGCAAAATATGCAGCGCTCGGCGGTGTAGATGTTTTGTTTATTGACCGAAAGCGCGAGATCGGAACGCCCGTTCAGTGCGCGGGTTTTACGCCGGAAGCTTCTGAAATTGAAAATTTAATTCCCGGAATGACATTGCCGCGGGAAATGAAGAAAATTCCCAAACACTGCATCCGCGCCAAAACAAAAACGCAAAGACTTTACAGCCCGGACTTGAAAATCAAAGAATTCGATGTCAGCGGCTATGTCTTAGACCGCCATCTGTTTGACGCGGAACTTGCCGAGCAGGCGACTTTTGAAGGCGCCGAACTGCTTTGCGGCACCTCTGTCCGCTCAGTTCTTTCGGGATCCACCAAATACACCGTTCGCCTCAGCGGCGTTTTCGGAAAAACGGATGTGACAACGAAAGTCATCATCGGCGCCGACGGCCCGAGTTCTTTTATCGGAAAAACATTCGGCCTGACGCACGGCGGCGGTGACGAATCCGATTCCGACGCCGCGCCGAATCCCGCGGGATATGAAAGAGGCATCGGCTTTGAATACAGAATGACGGATGTTGATATTGACACCGACTCTTTGGAGATGTTTTTCGGAAACAAATACGTTCCCGGCGGATACATTTGGATTTTCCCCGAAGGCGAAGGCAAAGCAAATGTCGGAATCGGCCTCAGACATTCTTTGTGCACGGAAAATCTGTCCGCGCGCGATTTCTTAAACCGTTTTATGCAGGAGCATCCGATTGCCGCAGAAAAACTGAAAGGCGGAAAAATCGTCTCCGTTCACGGCGGCGTTATTCCCGTCTCGGGCGCCCCAAGCAGGACTGCAACGAATTCCGTTATGGTTGCCGGAGATGCTGCCGGACACGTCATGGCCACCAACGGCGGCGGCATTCCGTTTGCCGCAGCGGCCGGAAAAATTGCCGGCGACGTTGCCGCAGAAGCCGTTCTGGATGAAAAATGCGGCCGAGGATTGTCGGTCGCCTCTTACGAGCAGCGCTGGCGATCCGAATTCGGAGACGCGCTGGATGCTTCGGTTCAGGCAAGAAAATTAATGGATAAATTCTTAGTTTCGGATAAGCGGATTAACGCTGCTTTCCGCCTTTTGCCGGCGGATAAACTCAAAGAAATGCAGTGCGGAAATATTTCGCCTTCCGTGAAAAAAGGATTGAGTCTGCTTTTGAAATGAGTTCGTTTCATTTCAAAAACATTTTACTTTTTATTTTTTCAAAAAAACTTTTTTGCTTTATTTTTCCAAAAAAAACTTTTTTGCTTTATTTTTTCAAAAAAAACTTTTTTGCTTTATTTTTTTCAAAAAACATTTTTACTTTTATTTTTTCAAAAATTTTGTCCGAACTTTCTGAAATTCGTTTCGTCTCTTCATTTTTTATTTATCTTAAATAAAATCCGGGAATCATAAATGATTCAAAATTTTCCCCGCCGATGATGTAATAAACAGAGCCGCTGCCGTGGGGAACTTTAAACTCGAAATCGACGGATTTTCGCCCGTCTTCGGAAACGTTTCCGGCATAAACGGTTTGATTTTGGAGCAACGTTTCGGATGCGTAAATAATCGGATAAACCGTAATTGTCATGTTTCTTCCGATGCCCGGCCCTTCGTTTTCAAAGATGCAGCGCGCTGTATAATATGAAAATAATTCATCCTCTTCCGTTTTTTGATAAAAGGCGGAAGCTGCCGAAACGGTCGGCTTTTGAATCATCGGGAATATCTCGCAAAGCTAAGGATTCACCGAATCCGGAACCGTTCCGATGACATGGCCTTGGGATGTCGTTTCAATGTAATAATATTTTGATCCTTCATATTCGTAGTATCGGCCGCTGTAACTTCCGGTGTCTTTGACGCCGAGCGCCATGTGATCGGGCACCAAAATCAAAATCGATTCATATCCGAGTTCGTAAAGGACGGCGGCCGCCAATATGACCGAATCTTCGCAGTCTCCGGTTCCGTCGACAAGTGTTTCCACGGGGTACCGCGGATAATCTTCTTTTCCTGTTGTTTCAATATCGGTCGTATATGAAATGGATTGAACGAATGCAATTACGTTTTCCGTGATTTCTTTTTCGGAATGATTGTTCAGCCGGCCGTATTCTTTGAAATAATCGGCAATCTCGCGCATGATGAGCCGGTCGTATTCGGAAAGCGCATATTGGTTGTAATCGTCCCGCTCATGCGTTTTATTGACATAATACTCGTAAAGTTCGGTCGGCCCGGAATACGTGTATGTGTGCGTTTCTCCGTTGTAATACCATTCAAAAGAGCGGGCGGTGCCGGCAGGGTGTATGTCCGGAACTTTGGACAGCGACGCAATCGGAGCGGCTGCTTTAGATTCCATAATTAAAAAATGATTGAGATGAAATTCTTCGGCCGAATATTCAAAACCCGGCACATTCTCTCCGTCGGCCGAATGAGCGTATATGATATAAGCCGAAAACAATGTCAAAGACAGCATCAGGCAAGCTGCCAGCGTGCCGTAAAGCAGAACCCTGTGAAATTGCGGACGAACCACGAAAATACCCCGAACTAAATCTTTTTTTAAGGATTATAAAACTATCTGAAATAAAATTATTTGAATGAAATCGTTTGAATAAAATCATTAAATGAAATCATTAAATGAAATGTTTGAAATAAAATTATTTGAATGAAATCGTTTGAATAAAATCATTAAATGAAATATTTGAAAATAAAAACAGAAAATAAAAATTATTCAATGAAACCGATTCAAAAAATGATTTGGTTTGAATTTGATTTCTTTTTTGATTTCTGATTCGAATTCAAACGCGGCTGAAACTGAAATAAAATCCGGCGGCATCAATCGGGTCAAAATTGTCTCCTTCGACATAAATTGTTGTGTAACCGATATCCCTCGGAACGTATACAATCACTTCAATATCCGCGTTGTAATCTTCGGGAACTTCGCCGATGTGAATCAGCTGGTCCGGCGGATTTTCCGAATTTTGAGCATTTCCGGTCAGTGTTGTTTCAACGCGAAGCGTTACGTTTTTGCCGTTCCCTGATCCGCTGTTTAAAATATTTCCCTGGAGAACATATTTGTAAGAATCGTCGTCGAATCCGATCATATATTGATTCAGCTTTGCGGAAAAGACGGGATTTTGTTCAATCGGATAAATGCCGATCAAAGTCGTATCCGTTTCGGGAGAGATGATGCCGATCTGTGTTTCACCGTCCGCAACGCCGGCGTAATAATAAATCGTATCGTTGTATTTGTAAGATTTTCCGGTGAAATTGCCGCTGTCTTTTAAGCCGACAGCCATGTGATTTTTCAGATGAATTAAAATGCAGTCGATATCAAGCTCGTAAAGGACGGCGGCGGCCAAAATGGCGCGGTCTTCACAGTCTCCGCCTTCCACCAGCGTTTCGGCCGGATATCTGGGATATTCCTCAAAGCCGGTTGTTTCAATATCGTACGTGTAAGGAATGGTGTGAACGAACGAAATCACGTTTAAAGCGATTTCTTCTTCCGAATACCTGTTTTTATCACCGTGGGTCCGAAAAGAGCCGGCCAATTTCTGAACAAGTTCGCGGTCATATTCCGAGACGGCATACTGGCCGTAATCCCGGCGGGTATGGGATTTGTTTTGATAATAGTTGAAAAGTTCGAGCGGAACTTCGGCCGCGTAAGAATATATCTGCCGGTCATAAGACCAAGTGTAAGTGATATTGTACGCTTCTCCCTCGTCGGATAATTTGAACCGTTCGGGATTTGCGCCCGTAATCGGCGGATAAACAATCACAATGTCTCCGTCGGGACTCATTATGTCGCGAACCGTGTAAACGATTGTTTTTTTCACATATTCGGGCGGAACGTAGTGAAAAAGGCATGCGGAAATAATCGCGATGCAGACCGCCATGAATGCAAAATATGTTAAAAGATTGACGAGGGTGCGCTTGGAAATCACAATAACAAATAAACGGAGAAATCTTTAATAAAGATTCCCCAAAAGCAGTGAGGTCAAAAACAGCGGCGACAGTATGGCTGTTTGATGTTTTTGTCTCAATAATCGTAAAACGAATCGATTCTCATTTGAACGGCCTGATTATACAAGAGTTTCGTCTCTTTTTCCCATTCCGGTCTCGGCGTGATCAAACGTTTCGACAAATCCGCCAGCGCTTCTTCTTTTGTTTCAAATTGTTTTTTCGGATTCATAACGGCGTTTCTCGCGGCTTCTCTGACCACCCAGACGCCGAGCGGCGCCCAGTAGCTCGGCCGGATTTCGCGGATTGCAAAAATGAACGCCTGCTTTTTAATGGAATCCAAATATTCTAAAACAGGGAGGCGGGCCGCATAATAGCCGCCGGAAAGGTTGGAATATTGTTTTTTGCCGTAGAAATCTTCGTGATCTTGACCGATGTATGTTTTTTCCCCGTTCCAAACGGATTGCGGCAGCCAGACTTCTAACAGTTCGTACGAAAAACTGCCCGGCAGAAGCAGTATTTCAAAATGGTTGCCGAAGATTTCGCCTGTCAGAAGCGTGATTTCGCGGATGTGCGGGTAATCTTTGATCCGCTTAATCGTTTCTTTGCCGGTCATGTCATCGATTGCGGTAATCGACCAGCGCGTCGGGACAAGTTTTCGGTCGCGCCCGAGAAGGCCGATTGACATCAGGCGCGTCATCTGCTCGTTTGAAACATCTCCTTGGTACATTTCAACGACGGCGTCTTTGGCAAGCGCGTCGGTGTCATAAACGATGCGGTCAACGGCATTGGGAACTTTCGGGTTTTCCGTGATGTTGAAGTTTTTCACTTGTCCGGAAGGTCCCATCGGCATCATCATGCTGTCGAATTTCAAATCCGAAATAATGGGTTTTTTAAACCACGCCTCGGTATCGATCGGCTTTGCCGACAGCGCCAGTTCCTGCGCTTTCATCAAAAGCGGATTGTCCGTTTTGGCATCCGACGGTTTAAAAGTCGTATTCGCGCGAACCAGCGCCGTCCGCATGGCAATGACATCCTGCATCTGAAGGTCGTGCCACAAGCGCGAATCTTCCATAAATCCCGGATTTTTAACCACTTTTTCGCGCAGAATTTCAGACGCTTCTCCGAATTCCAGCTCGGGCAAATCTGCCGACGGCGGAATCAAAGGACCGGCAGACAAACTCGGATAATTGTAGCTGCCGACAAAAACAGATGGCGGAGACGGGCCGAATACGGATGTTTTATCGGAAAGCGCTTTTGTCACCCGGCTGTTGTTCTTGAACCGCTCTAAAGTCGGACAGTACGGGCGGCCGCAAAGTCCCTTTCCCTTACAGCGCATGCAAAGTCCTTCCGTCGGCATTTTTGTCTCCTTCGTTTTGTGTTCCGTTTGGTTTTAATTTCGTTTTGAGTTTTTTTTGATTTTTGTTTTGAGCACTTTTTTTTGATTTTTGTTTTAAGCGCTTTGTTTTGAGCTTTGTCTTATCTTGAAAATGTGAATGCTTAAAGTGCTCTGATGTAATCGATAATAATTTTTCCGTCGGCGGTTAAATCAATTTTGCCGTCTTCTGTTTTTTGAACCAGGCCGCTTGCCTCAAGTTCTTCAATAATTTTGCCGGTTGCGGCGGGAATCAGGCGGGCGATTTTTGCAATTCTTTGCGGATCTGATGCGCCTTTTGATTCCAAAATTTCCAAAACTTTCCGGCGGTTGACATTTCCGTTGACGAATCCTGCGAGTTCTTCCATAACTTTAAGCTCCTGCAATCTTTTTTAATATTTTTAATTGTTCAGATAAACAATCAGAAATTGGTTTGAATGATATTATAATTTTGCTTCGTCTTTTTCCGATTTTTAGATTTTGCTTTCCGCTCTTTTTTCCGCTCTTTTATATTTTACTTTCTGCTCTTTTATGTTTTGTTTTCTGCTCTTTTATGTTTTACCTTTCGTTTTTTTATGTTTTGCCTTCCGCTCTTTTGTTTTTTCAGAAATCAGCGTCCTTTCTTTTCCGGTTTTGTTTATTAATTTTTCGAAAAAACATAAAGGACATAAGTATTAATACCAAAAAAGCAAATATGACATATCGGAAATTATTGGACCGTTTTTAATTTCCGTGAATCGCCGGCGGATTTTTCCGTTGCCGATTTTAATAATTATTCAAAAAATTAAATCAAAAATAAAAAAGTGATCTCAAATCACGCCGTTAATAACTTGAAAGTTATGGAGGATTTATTTAAAAATGAGTACAGGAATGTGTCCGGTATGCGGTTTACCCGAAGAGTTGTGCATTTGTGAAGAAGTCGCAAAAGAGCAGCAAAGAATTACCGTTAAAGTCAACAGAAGAAGATATGGAAAAGAAGTGACAATTGTCGAAGGGTTAGATCCCGCCGAAATCGATGTCCATGATTTGGCGACCTACCTGAAGTCAAAATTTGCCTGCGGCGGAACCATTCGCGACAGTTCGATTGAACTCCAAGGCAACCATCTCGGACGCATGAAAGATGTGCTGATCCAACGCGGGTTCAGCGCGGATCAAATTAAAGATTAAACAAACAGGAATCATCCGATTCCCGTTCCTTTTACTTTTCTTTATTCTCAAAAATGATAAGCCGAAGGCTTAAAAAATCGTACCGTTTTGTTTTTATTTTCAAAAACAGGGTGCGTTTTTTAAAAATTTCAATCATTCCGGCAGCTCGCGCGCGGCGGGGCGAACGGATGCGGTAAGGCAGCCGCAGCAAACGGAATCGGTAAGGTAGCAGTTCTCCCGTTCGCGCAGCGAACGGCTGCTTAAAAAAATGCAGATGCAAGCGGCAACAGTACAAATGTAAGCGGCAACGCAGATGCGAGCAGCAACATAAAATGCAGATGCAAGCAACAGCACAGATGCAAACAGAAACAGTACAGATGCAAACAGAAACAACACAGAATTATTCATCTGTTAAATTTTAATTCTTCCAAAAGCGACAGCGATATCATCCATTCATCTTCCGCTTCCCGTGTTGTGCCGATCACAAGCCTTTTTTTATTGCCGATCACTTCCACGATTCCGCGCGCCCGGACCTTTTCGCCTTTCAGCGCCTGTCCCGCGTAAGTGTGTGTGTAGCTGTAAATTTCAGCAATCTCATCGTGATCAATTAAATAAACGGCAGGACTGTCAAAAGCAAAATCATCGTTTGTAACTGTTGCTTCAATGATTGTTTTTTCAGTATCTTTTCCGCGCCGAATCGGCTCTTGAATCTGATCTTTTGAACGGGCAAAAAGCAAATCAAAATAGAATTTCTCCCCGCTGCTGCCGGTAATCATGCCGCGGTTTCCCTTTCGGATTTCATGAGCGAAGAAAATATCAAATGAAAACGGCGATTTTCTTTTTTTGTAAACCGTTTTCCACATGGCTTCGTCCAATTCGGAAATTTCATATTCGGTTTTTTCAGAATTTTCAAAATAGTGTGTTTCTGTTTTGATTTCATTTTTCATTTTATTTTTTGTTTCTTTTTTCATTTTATTTTTTGTTTCTTTTTTCATTTTCGCCAGCTTGTCCCGCGCCGTAAACCAGGTTTTGCCGTAAACCAAAAAGTCGATGTCTGATTCTTCATTTTCAAGACCCGCAAGAATTGATCCTGAAATGCCCGTCTCATTCTCGGAAATGCCGGCTTCTTTAAACCGCCTGACTAATTCAAAAGCGGCGGGGTGCCGTCTTTTCCCGCTCATAATATCCGAAACCGCGTCACTGGGCTTTAAAATTTCAGCAATTTCCTAACGCGGAACAACGGCAACTTCACCCGTCCAATCCGGATGATGCGCCTTCAAGTAATCGAAAGATTCTTCAAAACCGGCTTTCCGATATTTCCGTCCGGTCGATTTTCGGATGCGCGGGCCGTTTTCATCCGGTATGTATCTCAAAATCGAGCGGATGCCCTCCGGAGGATGAAAATAATCGGGAACCGAAAAAATGAGTCCGTCTTTTGTAACAAAAAAATCACGCAGAACCGGGTCTTCGAATTTGTCTGCAGAGTCGTTTTGATTCGTCGCCATTCTTAAAACCAAAATTAAAAAAGAAACAGAAAATCCGAAGATTTCTGTTTTATTCGTCGCATGTTTTGTTTTATTTTAAATGTCGGCCATTCCGTCTTCGTCGGCGCCGATTGCGCTTAAGAAGCGTTTGACAACGGATTCTTCAACAAGTTTTTGAAGAATCTGCTTGTCTTTGGCAGAGCTGAAAACGCCGAGCGGAATCTTGGCGCCGGCCGCTGTCGGATGACCGCCCGCATTGTCGCCGAATGCTTCGCGCATCACATCGCCCAAATGGACGCGGATGTCTTCGTTTCGGGCCGAGACGTAAATGCTGTCATCCATGATGCCGAAAACAACAACCGTGGAAATGCCTTCCATCGTCAGCAGATAATCGGCTGCCTGCGGAAGTGTGTCTCTGTTCCGGATTGTTCCGACATTGGACAGCAGAATCGTGCCGTATACTTCTCTGTTGCGGATGGCTTCGCTGAGAATGTCCAGCGTTTCAACGGACATGGACGGCGTTTCAACCTGCGTCAGCAAATCGTGGTCGGACAGCGGGTGAAGGAAAGAGGCCGCGGCAAAGTCTGCGGACGTTGTGTTTCTTCTGAAATCATTTGTATCCGTTCGGATGCCGAAAAGAAGGGCGGTTGCCAATTCCTTTGAGACCGGAATGTCCATCTGCTGCAGATACTTCGTCATAATCGTTGCGGAAGCGCCGACATTTGTTCGGACGTCAATGAAATCGGCCGACGGCTCGATGTCGGCATAAGAATGATGGTCGATAATGATGCCGATCGGCTGGTCTGCGGGAACGGAATTGTTAATTGACGGGATGGAATTGTCAACCAGCGCCAGCGAATCATAGGTGTCGTAAATCTCGGGTCCCGGGATTTTAATCATCGGGATCGCCAGTAAATTGATAAAAGCTTTGTTTTCATGGTGACCGACTTTTCCGTCGTACAAAATGTCGGCTTTGATATCATATTTCTTTGTAATTTCCGTCAAGGCGTACGCGCTTGAAATCGCGTCAGGGTCCGGGTTGTCGTGCAAAACGATTCCGAGCGATGTGCCGCGGTGTTCGTCCAGCCACTGCGCCAAACGGTTGCCGATGTGTTTGGTTTCAATCAAATCCAAATATTCCGTGATTGTTTTTGACACAATCTGAGGCGGAACAAAAACATATCCGGATCCGGCGCCCATCATTTCTTCTTTCTTTAATGTGTCGGACGCGCGGGAAATAATTTTAACACTGTCGGGAACGACGGCTTTAAAGTTTGCCACCGCTTTTGTATTGGCATCGTCATTGGAGCTGAGCGCGGCCACGCAGATTAAATTGCGCGTGTCAATGACATTGTAAAGGTCAGGGTCGGAAATGTCTCCGATCAGCGCGTTAAAGCCTTCCTGGCGAAGCGTTTCAACACGCGTTTTATCAACGTCGATAATCGTGATTTCCTTTTCGGATTTGCGCAGTTCTTTTGCGACGGCAAAGCCGATAATTCCGCCGCCCAGGATTAAAAACTCGGGTCGGGGTTTTTTGACGCTTTCGACATTTTTCTGAGAGGGATTCATAAAGATCACCTTTTCTTTTTAACAGATAGATAACAAACAATAACAGACAGAACGGTTTGTTTAATCGGGTAAGATTGTTTCACCGGCGTAAGTTTGTTTCACAGAATGTATAAAATGGTTTATTTGATAAGCTGAAATTCAAAAATTTATTTTTTTGTCGGAATGCTGCTTTGTTTTTATGAGAAAAATAACGTGTTTGCCGCTTTTTGGTTTATGGTATTTTTGCCCGCGGTTTAATGGTATTTTACCGCCGGTTTAATGATATTTTATACCCGCATAAAAGCTGTCAACAAAGCCGTGCATTTTTTGTTTATCATGATTTCGTTCATTCATTCAAATGATTTGCTTCATTCTTTTTATTCCGCGCTTTTTTCTTATTTAGACTGCGCGGGAAATTGTATATCATGAATTTGTCATCATATATTTAAAGCCATTCATTTTCCGAGGCGCATTTTCCTATTTTTGTTTCAAACCGTTTGGCAGCAGTTCTTAAAAAAGCATCTGCCGCCTTTAAGCAACCTTCAAATAAATTCAATGAAAATATAAAATAATTATAAATTGTTTATTTATTTGTAAATTATTTACACAAATTTATTTACACAAATCGTGCAGCTTTTTGAAATTACTTTGATTCCGGCAAGGAGGCCGATAATTTGAGGCAAAAAACAATTACAGCAGATGAAATGAAAGCCGTCGATAAAAATGCGTCCGATATCGGTATGACGCCTCTTCAGCTGATGGAAAACGCGGGGCATGCCGTCGCTGATGCAGTTTTAAAGCTAAATCTGGAATTTAATCCCGAACTTAATCCTGAAAGTTCTCTCGTCCTTTTTTTCGCCGGTCACGGCAACAACGGCGGCGACGCCTTTGTTGCCGCCCGGCATTTGGCGGACAAAAATATCCGGTCCGTTGTTTTTCTGCTCGGAAACAGCTGCCGGATCAAAACCGAAGAGTCTCAAATCAATTTCCGGCTTTTGAAACAAACAAGTTTGATTACTGTTTTTGAAATTCAAAGTGAATCGGAACTCTCTGAAACTTTTAATTCTTTCGATTCAAACGGCGCGGACGGAATAGACAAAACGGACGGAACAAACAGAACAGACGGAACAAACAGAACAGACGGAACAAACAGAACAGACGGAGCAGGCAGCTCAAACGTCGGTTTTTCCGTCATCGTTGACGGCATTTTCGGAACCGGATTTTCGGGAGAGCCTAAAGGTTTGGAAAAAGCGGCGATTCATTTGATCCGTTCCGAAAAACAGGCCCGGCCCGATTTGAAAGTTCTTTCCATTGATATTCCTTCAGGCATGCCGGTAACGGGTGCCGCGCCGATTGACGGGGCGGCCGTCATTGCAGATTCGACGGTGACCTTTCACAAAATGAAAACATTTCTTGAAACCGAAACGGCCGCCGAATTTGCCGGAGAAGTTTTTGTTTATCCTATCGGCATTCCCGAAAACGCGGAAAAATATGTCGGCACGGGCGAATTATCTTTGCTGTATAAACGAAAATCAGACAGCAAAAAAGGTGACAGCGGTAGAGTTTTAGTCATTGCGGGCGGTCCGTATTCGGGAGCGCCGGGACTTGCCGGATAGGGCGCGCTTCGGGCCGGCGCCGATGTTGTAACGATTGCCGCCCCGGCGAGCATTTACGAGCCGGTCGCTTCATTTGCACCAGAACTGATTGTCAAAAAAATGTCGGGAGAATTTTTGTCCGAACAAGATGTTCCGATGCTGATTCCGTTGGTTCAGTCCTGCGATTGCGTCGTGTTCGGTCCCGGTTTCGGCAGCAATCCCGAGTCCCTGTCGGCAGCGGCTCAATTGATTCCTTATTTTAAGAAAGCCGTTATTGACGCCGACGCGCTTCGGCCCGAAATCTTTGACGCTTTGATTCAATTCAATCAATCGAATGCTTCTTCAAAACCTTTGGAAATTGTTTTAACACCGCATTATCATGAATTGACGCGAACGGCTTCTTATTTCGGAATCAATCTGCCCGGGAGCCGAAAAGAATTGTTACCCGATGAACTTGAATCCGCCGCTTTGGAAATCAGCGAAAAACTCGGTGCCGCCGTTCTTGTCAAAGGGCGGGAGGATTTGATTGCAAACGCCGGCATTGTGCGTTACAATGCGACCGGCAATGCGGGCATGTCGGTCGGCGGAACCGGTGACGTTTTGGCCGGCATTACGGGCGGTCTTCTTGCAAAGAACAGTGCGGCGGCTGCGGCCTGCTGCGGCGCTTATGTCTGCGGCAAAGCGGGCGATTCGGCGTCTGAAGAAAAAGGCGATTCTTTAATCCCCGCCGATATTCTGGATAAGGTGCCGCTTGTTTTTATCGGCGAAGTTGATTCGAAAACAAAAAAAGAAGCAAAAAAAGGAAACGAAAAAGGAAACAAAAAAGAAATCAAAAAAACGTAAATCCGGTCCCCGGTAATTATACCTTATAAATGAAACTCCCGTTTCGATTGATTTTTTGAAACTGGTGCGGTTCGCGCGCGGCAGCCGACAGCAGCAGCAACAAAAGCAGCAACAACAGAAATATTCTTGCCCCAAATTCCGGAAAATCCCTGAAAATAAAATCCGCCGAAAACATTTTTATGAAACGTTTCTTTTTACAATTTACATTCTGAATTTAGAATTTTTAGAACTATTAGGATTATTAAAATCATTAGAATTGATATTTCACAATTTAACGAGGTTATGACATTGAAAATTATCGGCGGCCCGTCTTCTCAAGCCCTTGCCTGCCGCGTTGCGGCGGAATTGAACATTAAACCGACAATCACAGATTTCATTCGCTTTCCCGACAATGAACAGTATGTTCAGATTAAAGAGGATGTCGCGGGCGCGGATGTTGTTTTGATTCAAAGCACGACAACGGATTCGGATTTGGTTGCGCTTCTGCAGCTTTTGGATGCCTGCGAATCCGCTAAAGCGATTACGGTTGTCATCCCGTACATGGGCTATGCGCGTCAGGATAAAAAATTCAAGGACGGGGAAGCAATCAGCGCCCGCGCCATGGCAAGAGCCGTAACGGCTTCGAATTTAAAGAAAATTTATACGATTAATCTTCACGAAAAGAGCATTTCCAATTACTTTACGTGTCCGGCGGAAGATTTGGACGCTTCCAAGCTGATTGCCGGATATGTCGACGGGCTGGGCCTTGAACGCCCGCTTTTGATTGCGCCCGACAAAGGTGTTCGCGACATGGTTGAAAACATGGCCGACGGACTTTCTTTAGACTGGGATGTTTTTGACAAAACGCGCCTTGCCGGCGATCAAGTCGTGATGGCGGACAAACAAATGGATATTGCCGGCCGCGACGTTATTATTGTGGACGACATGATTGCAACGGGCGGCACGATGGCCGAAGCCGTCAGCATCTTGGAAAAGAACGGCGCACGCGATGTTTACGTTGCCTGTATCCACCCGGTTCTGACGCGCAATGCGGTTCTCAGACTTTCCAATGCGGGCGTTAAAGACATCATCGGAACGGACACGATTGAAAAAGTCCAGAGTCGTATCAGCACGGCGCCGATTATTGCCGATGCGCTGAAAAAGTAAGCGCATTCCTTTCATTTTCATTTTTATTTTTTCAATCTTCTTTCATTTCATTTTTTCTTTCTTTCGTTTACGTTCTTCATTTCTTCGTTACGTTTTTCATCTTTCTCGTTTCATTTTTCATTCATTTTTCATTCATTTTTCATTCATTTTTCATTCGTTTTTCATTCGTTTTTCATTCGTCTCATTTCTTTTTTTCATTTTTTCGTTTCAATCTTTTCTGTGTTTTTCATTTTCTTTTTTGGTTTAACTTTCTTCAATTTTTATTTATTTCTCTTCGTTGTCTTTCTGTCTGAAACAACTTCCTGTCGGCATGTTTTCGGCTCGGCAGGAACTTTTATATTTTTACAAAAGTATCTCAAATGCATGAAAGATTCAAAGTTTCGCCGCATTTTCGGATCCTCTGACACAAAGGATTCTCATTATCAGGATTATTCCGCTCTTCCGACCGATTCCAAGGGTTCTCCAAAAGCCGATTCCGGCAACGAATCGGAACGCTTTTTTATGTCTGTTCAGCGGGACGAATTGACATCGGTCAAGAAGGCTTATGTCGAGTCTTCCCGAACAAAACCCGACGCGCCTTTCGAACGGTATCAGCCGAAAGGAATGTATTTCGATTCCGACTCCAAAGTGGTCGATGATTATGCTTCCCGCACCGATTGGCGCGAACGCATTCAAAAAGCGGTTGCCGAATCGGAGTCCAAAAACAAGCCCGTCTCCAAAGAACCGGCACCGTGGCCTGAAGCGCCGCACGATTCGAAACAGCCGGCCGTTTCTCGGGAACGGTTTTTTGAGAAACTCATTCCGGACACTTCCGATGACGAAGTTTTATGGGAAATCGATGAACTGATTACTTCTCAAAAAACGGTTTCCGTTTCAAAACCCGAAGACGAACGCCGCCCCGCATTTGAATCCGAGGGAAAAAGTGTTGTCCGCGCCGAAGCATATACGGCATGGCTTGCCGAAAGAAATTCCAAAATCAAAGGTGAAGAACAGGAATTAATTCAAGCGGCAGCACTTAAACAGAAAAGAATGAAACGTGCCGAAGCGCACAATTTATGGCTGTCCGAGCGCGACGAACGCCTCGCCGCCGCCGATGCGTGTCTGAAATCCGCTGTTTTTTCCCGCCTGGCCAAACAGAAACGTTCCGAAGCATATGATCTGTGGCTTGCCGAACGCGAGGAGCGTCTCGCCGCCGCCGATGCGTGTCTGAAATCCGCTGTTTTTGCCCGTCTGGCCAAACAGAAGCGCGCCGAAGCACACGATTTATGGCTTACCGAGCGCGAGGAGCGTCTGGCCGCTGCCGATGCGTGTTTGCAGTCTGCCGTTTTTGCTCGTCTGGCCAAACAGAAGCGCGCCGAAGCACACGATTTGTGGCTTGCCGAGCGCGAAGAACGCCTGGCTGTTGCCGATGCGTGTTTGCAGTCCGCCGTTTTTGCCCGCCTGGCCAAACAGAAACGTTCCGAAGCATATGATCTGTGGTTCTCCGAGCGCGAAGAGCGTCTGGCCGCCGAAGATGCACGCTTAAAATCTGATGTTGCCGCCCGCCTGGCTAAGCAGAAACGTTCCGAAGCGTATGATCTGTGGCTGTCCGAACGCGAAGAGCGTCTGGCCGCCGAAGATGCACGCTTAAAGTCTGATGTCGCTGCCCGTCTGGCTAAGCAGAAGCGTTCCGAAGCGTATGATCTGTGGCTTTCCGAGCGCGAAGAACGCCTGGCTACCGAAGACGCGCGCCTGAAGTCGGATGTTGCTGCCCGTCTGGCCAAACAGAAGCGTTCCGAAGCGTATGATCTGTGGCTTTCCGAGCGCGAAGAGCGCCTGGCCGCCGAAGACGCGCGCCTGAAGTCGGATGTCGCTGCCCGCCTGGCCAAACAAAAACGCGCCGAAGCGTATGACTTGTGGCTGTCCGAGCGTGAAGAACGTCTGGCCGCCGAACATTCGGATCTTCTCGAAAGAATCCAAACAAAACCGGTGCCGGAAACCTTTGAATATGAATTCACGGAAGTTGAAACCGAGTTTGAGCCTGTTTTTGATGAAACGGGGGATGATATTTTTGACGCGCCGACTGAGTTTGAAGAAGAGCCCGTCATTGAAATTTATGATGAATCATTGGTGACCGGAGATGAAGTTTTGTCCGGCGGGGAATCGGAAAAGCCGGAAAGCGGTTTTGAAGACGAATCGATTGCCGATACTGTTACCAATGACATTGCCGATTCTATTACCGATGACATTGCCGATGATATTGCCGGTGATATTGCTGATTCTGTTGCCGATTCTATTACTGATGATATTATCGATGTTATTACCGATGATGTTTCAACGGAATATGAATCCGAAGATGAAGCAGAAGATGAAATTGACGAAGCGTATGACAATGATCTTCAAATTTTAATGAATGAAAAGAAAAGTTTGGAACAGCTTCGTTCCAATTCTAAGGCGGAACTTAATTTGGATGATGAATTTGTTGTTTAATTCTTTTTCAATGTATATATAAACAAAATAAAATTCATTCCGCAATAAAAAAATAGTAAAAATCACAATATTTTAATGCAAAAAAACCATTTTCTTTTTTGCATTTAATATTTTGATTTGTTCCGGTCGAATTTCCGGAAAAACAAAAACAGGAGATTTTTTATTTATGGATTCAAAACTGTATCATTTTTTTTATGAATCCCTTCATTCCCACGATGATGTTCAAAAATTGTCTGAAAAATACAATGTTTGCTGCGGAACGCTTTCCAGCATTTTGAATCAAAAAGTCGTCGAGGACGTTAAGAAATCTCATTACCGCTTTAAACGAAAAGAAGACAAGCTGGTGAAAGAATGGAGAGGCGGTCAGTCTTTTTTAACGCTCAGCCGGAAATACAACTATCCGTCAACACTGATTTCCACAATTGTTTTGGAAAATCTTGGTCATTCCAAAAAAGAAATCCGCACTTTTTACAAAAATCCGAAAGCGGCCGAAAATGCCCGGCTTCAGAATGAACTCATCGAATCCTTAAACGCCGATTATTTCTTTTCGCCGCGGGCGCATCAATTGCAGGAAGAAAAAGGACGGATCGGCGAGAACATTATTTCTTTTTGGCTGAAAAAGAAACATTTTGATTTCACCTGTGAAGATGAAATGCGGGCGGAAGGACACGCCGGAAAAACACCCGATTTTCTGCTCCGCAAATCCGTTAAAATCAACGGCCGTGAAATCTGCTGGATTGAAAGCAAAGCGCTTTTCGGCGAACTCAAAGAGCACCGCCATTACGAGAAAAAACAGTTTAAAGAATACGCCGACTGTTTCGGCGAAGGAATTGTTGTTTATTGGTTCGGATTTGAAACCGATATTTTAAACGAAAAAGATGATCGGTATACGATTATTGACTCCGATTTCTTTAAAAAAGATGTTCCCGAACATGTGAATAAATTTTTGGATTATGTGATTTATTGGTAATTTTATTTCCCGTTTTTCATTTGTATTTCTTTTTCCGTTTATTGTTTTTTGTCTTTTTTTGTTTATTGTTTTTGCTTTTTTGTTTATTGTTTCGTTTGTCTTTTTCTGTTTATTGTTTTTTTCTGTTAAATTGTTTCGTTCGTCCTTTCCGTTTTCTTTTATTCTTATTTCGTTTCTTTTTCATCCGATCTCATTTGCATTTTCTCTGACCTCTACCTTTTTTTATTTGAAGCACGTTTTCGTTTTCATGTACGACGTTTATGAAATCCGCAAAGATTTTCCTGTTCTTGAAAAAGTCATTTATTTGGACAGCGGCGCAACGACGCAGACACCCAAACCGGCCGTTGAGGCTATGAATGATTTCTTTTACAATTACGCCGCCAATTACGGCCGCGGTGCCCATCGTTTATCCATTGAGGCAACCAACGCTTTTGAAGACGCCCGCGAAACCGTGGCGGATTTTTTAAATGCGCCGCCTGAAAAAATGATTATGACAAAAAACACGACCGACAGCATCAACATTGTTGCAAACGGATTCGGATTTGAAAGCGGCGATCACATCATTACAACGCTGGCAGAGCATCATTCCAATTTCGTGCCGTGGCTGAAGCAAAAAGAGAAAGGAAACGGTGTTTTGGTTTCCGCCGCGGAAATTGATTCCGAAGGTTTTGTCGATCCCGAAAAAATCGAAGAAATGATTACGGATCAAACGAAAATGATTGCTGTCGGGCATATCTCAAATGTTTTCGGTTCGGTTCAAAATGTTGACAAAATCATTCGAATCGCGCACAAAAACAATATTCCCGTTTTGGTTGACGGGGCGCAGTCGGCGGGGCATATGGAATTGGATTTGAAAGCCTTGGACTGCGACTATTTTGCGGCGGCCGGTCACAAAGGGCTGCTCGGGCCGCAGGGAACCGGTCTTCTTTACATCAAAGACCCCGAAACCGTTCAGCCGACCGTTCTCGGCGGCGGGACGACGAGTGACGCGGATGCCTGCGGGTTTGCGACAAAAGGATCGCCCGAATGTTTTGAAGCGGGAACGCCGAATCTGCCGGGTGTTATCGGTCTCGGCGCCGCCGTTGAGTATCTTCAAAAACTCGGCGTTAAAAATGTTGAAGCGCACGACAATCAGCTGGCAAGAGATGCCGCCAAACGGCTTTCGGAAATCAAAGGCGTTGAAATCTACGGCCCGGAAAACCGCGCCGGCCTGGTTTCTTTCAATGTTGAAGGATTGGAGCCGCACACCGCGGCAATGCGCCTGGATAAATTCAATATTTGTGTCCGAAGCGGTTATCATTGCGCGATTCCCGGAATGAAAGCGCTCGGAATCAACGGATCGTCCAGAGCATCGTTTGCGCTTTACAATACGGAAGAAGAAGTCGATGCATTGGTAAATGCTGTTTCCGAGATCTCAGGACATAATTGATGATTTGGTTAACGAAAAAAAAACAAAAAACAAAAAACAGGTATTTTATTTTGATAAAAAACTTTGATGAAAAGAAAGCTTACGCTTTTCAAATTTAATTTTTTAATTTTAAGAAAAAGAAAAAAAGGAATGAATGAGTAATTTTTTGAAAAAATTACTCTTGTTCTTCTAAAAGAACGGCGTTGATGACACCATCTTGACCCGGGCGGCTTGTGACTTTCACAAGACCGATGTCGGTTCTGACGACTGTGCCTTTTGTCATGATGTTACGTCTGATGTAGTGTTTGTTTGCAGTGTTAGCTGTCACTTTTTCAGCGGTTGCGCGCTGGGTTTTGCCGGTTTTCGGGTCTGTGACGTTGATAAACTGGTCGCTGAGAAGTCTGACTTTTCTGTTGCCGCCGCGTGTCGGGATGTTCTTGTTCTTTGTCGGACCGATTCTGGTTTCAGCGAATTCGCGGCCGATTTCAAACTTTCTCTTGCTTCTGGAGGCGATTCTTTTACCGCCTGTGTATGTTCTCTTGGATGCACCTTGCCATCTCATAATTATTTCCTCTGATACGGGTTGTTAAAATTTTGAACTTCATTTCCGAAACGAAATGAATTCGGGTTAGATACTTTTGGTGCCGGTCCTGTCCTTCGTGTACAGGTTTTCGGCGATGAGAGCTAAATGTAAGGGAAGTAATAAGATAGAAAATCCAATACGAATAATTCAATATATGAATCTTGCGATTATCGGACTGTTTTAATTCTCTCAAAACATCATTCATTCTATTTGAATCTTATTCATTTTTCATCGGTTTCGATTCATTTTCATTCTTTTTTATTTGTCTCAAAATCTTATTCATAATAATTCCTATTTATATGATGAAATCCTTTTATCATTGTTTAATCTTATTTTAGCTCAAATTCAGCTAAAATTATGACTTTAAATTTTAATTTAATTCATTTACTATTCATTTACACCATTTATTTACACCAATTATTTACCATTCATTTACATTAATTTACCATTTAATTAGAAGAGAGGCTTTCAAATGGCAACATTAACAATGGACACAATCTGCGGTCATGTCAACAAAGTGACGGCAAAAAGCGACGGCATGACGACGCATATTTCAATCGAAACCACTTGCCCCAAAATCAAAAATTGGGGAACCGAATTTGACATTCCGATGGAACAAATTATGGACAGCAGAAATGAAACGCTTGAAGCAAAACTTCAAACCTTCCCGCTGACACCGACTTGCTTTATTCCGGCGCTCGTTATGAATGTCGTTTGGATGGAAAACGGCATGATTGCCAAAAGTCTTGTCAAAAACAAAAATCCGATTCGGATTGAATATGATGAGTGAAATCATGAATTAAACATGAGAAATCATGAAAAGTCTTGAGTCAAATTATGAATAAAATCATTAATGAGAATCATTGAATGAAGAAATACATTGCGGATTCTGCCGTTTTTATTATGGGAAATTGCCCGATTGCCGCCGCTGAAATGGTGACAATCTCTTGGGTCGAGGATGAGATGAGAAGCGACGAAGCTTCTCTTCGCTACGACATTGCCAAAGCCGAAGGCTTAAGGGTTGAGGCGGTCGAAGACCGGTTTTTGGAAGTCGTTAAAGACCAGGCGGGGCAGACGAGAGACATCGAGAAATTATCGCCGACGGATTTGGGAATTTTGGCGAAAGCTTTGGAATACAAAGAACAATTCGGCGACGATGCGGTTTTAATCACGGATGATTTTGCGGTTCAAAACATTGCCGCACGTTTGGGAATTATTGTGATGCCGGTTGCGCAGCGCGTGATTTCGGATCAAATCATCTGGCAGAAACAATGCATCGGCTGCTACCGCCATTTTAAAGACGGTGACGACTGCCCGATTTGCGGATCACCGCTTCGGAAGAAAATGAAGAAAAAAGTGAAGCAAAAACCGAAAACAATATAAGCGCGCTGAAAAGTATTCAATTAAGCATCAAATAAATAGGATGAAGCACATAAGCTTAAAAATATTTTAAATAAATTTTTATTTATAATCTCCTCCATGAATTTTTCAGGAGTTCAATCATGAAAAAAATCGAAGACTTGTCTCAAAAAGCAGATGAATTGCAGCACAGCGGACTGACCACCGGACAGATTGCCGATGAGTTAAACATTTCCACCGAAACTGTTGTCTGGCTTTTGACAAACAAAAAACCGAGCCCTGACGGAACTGTCCCGAAGGATTTGTCCGTGAACTGGAGCGCGCTCGGCCAGAACGCAACGCGCCTGCGCTGTACGGCTCAGATTTTGTGCGACATGGTTTCCGAGGTCGCTGTCGGCCAGAAAGAATACATTGACGTGATTGTCGGCGTTTCTTCAAGCGGCGTTCCCGTCGCCAGTTTCATGGCCGGCGAAATGGAATCGGAATTTACCGTTTACTATTCCAAGAAAGCCAAAATCGACGGCGACACGGAAGCGAAAGGCGCTTTTTCCCGCAATTTCACTGAAGTCCGCGGCAAAAACTGTGTGATCGTTGACGATGTCATTTCCTCCGGCCGCACTTTAACCGACGTGATCGCTCAAACCCGCGCAGCCGGCGGCAATCCGATTGCAATCGCCGTTTTGGTCGACAAAGTCGGTTTTGATGAAATCGACAACGTTCCCGTGACCGCCGTTATGAGAGTGACAAGACTCGGCTGATTCGGATTATTCCGAATCTTTTCTTATTTTTTCTTATTTTTTCTTATTTTTTCTTTTGTTTTTCATTTGTCTTTTTGCTTTTTTCATTTGTTTTTTCTTTTTCATTTGTTTTTGTTTTTCATTTGTTTTTTCTTTTTCATTTGTTTTTGTTTTTCATTTGTTTTTTCTTTTTTATTTGTTTTTGTTTTTCATTTGTTTTTGTTTTTTAGAATTTTCGATAACCGAAACATCGTTTTTCATGAACTTTCTCAAACCCGAACCCCCTCTTTCATAAAAATAAAGGGTTAAAAGGCGGGGTTCGTTTTTCATAGATTTAATTAAAAACGATGTTTCGGTTTTGTTGAATTTGTAAAAGTTCAAAAACCGCCCCTCCAATCTGAATTTTGTGAGCGCAGCGAGCAAAATGAAGATTGGAGATGGACCAAATGATTTCAATTAAAACAAAAAACCGTCTTTTTTACAGCGCGCTGTTTCATCTGTGTGTGCTGCTGCTGTTTCATCTGTGTGTGCTGCTGCTGTTTCATCTGTGTGCGCTACTGCTGCTGTTTCATCTGTATGTGTTGCCGCTGTTTCATCTGTATGTGTTGCCGCTGTTTCATATGTGTGTGCTGCTGCCACTGTTTCATATGTGTGTGCTGCTGCCACTGTTTCATATGTGTGTGCTGCTGTTACTGTTTCATCTGTGTGTGCTGCTGCCTGCACTGAGGGTGCGTTTCCATGTGTGTCATCTCATTCTTATCACATCCGCTCGCTACGCGAGCGTGGGCACAGATTACCTTCCGTTTCCGTTTGCTGCCGGTTGCCTTCCGTTTCCGTTTGCTGCCGGCTGCCTTCCGTTTCCGTTTGCTGCCTGCTGCCTTACGTTTCCGTTTGCTGCCTGCTGCCTTACGTTTCTGTTTGCTGCCGGCTGCCTTACCGTTTGTTTGCTGCTGCCGCCGCCGCGCGCGCGAACTCTGCGATTTTTAAAATTGATAAAACCGACATTTTGTTTTTGGGAAATAAATTCAAAACAGTATTGTCGGCAGTTTCTGTTTTTAACTTTTCGTTTTTTTCAAATTAACAAAATTTAAATGCATTGCCGCGGTTTTGGTTTTATTCTCAAAATAGCGGCGGGCGTTTTATCATGTATTCAAAAGAATTGGCGGAATTGGGGTTTGTTGTTTTTCGCCGCCAAAACAGTACGGGCGGGGTTAAACCTCACGTTTTTATCCGTTTCAAATCCAAAGACGGGCGCCTTTTGACTTTCGCGGTTGATACGACGCGGCTTTCGTCTTCTCAAAATCCGCCGGACGCTTATCTGATTACGCACGCACATTCCGATCATTACGGGAAGTCGGCGATGCTTTCCGAATCGTCATGGTGTTCCGAAGAAACCGCCCGCGCGCTTGAAATCCGATACGAAAAAACGCATGTCGGAAATACTTTCCAAACGGGAGAAACCGCGGACATCTGCGGTGTTTCTGTTCAAACATTTGACGTGTGCCACACGCCCGGATCCTGTGCTTTTTACTGGGAAAACGAACTCGGGAACAGTATTTTGGTGACCGGCGATGTCAAAGACGCGGGCGCGCTTCCGAAATGCGATGTTTTGCTGACCGAAGCCAGTTACGGCGATCCTTCCGACTTAAGCTGTTACTTCAAAGACGATATTGACGGCCTGCATCACGCGGTTTTGTCCCACGTCGGCAAACGAAAAATCGCTTTCGGCGCTTACGAATTCGGGAAATCTCAAAAAGCGGTTTTCGTCCTTCGCGAAATGGGATACAACGGGCCGATTGCAATGAACGGCAAAACACTTTCCTTAACCGAAAAGTTCGTCCGAAACGCCGGCGACCTCGTCGAACTTGATAAAAACTCCGATTCTTTTAACGCGACTTCTTTTTCTTTCTTTTCAGCACAATCCGTTTCGTCTGCCGAAGTATGCACGAAAACAGAACAGCCGTGCAGCATTTGCATCGTTCCGATCAACGATCTCGTATCATTCGGCGCCGACACGCAAAAATATGTTTTAACCTGCCGCTCGGATTATCCGTTTGAAAACATTCGTCTCAGCGACCATTTGGATGTCGACGGGCTGACCGAAATGGTCCGGCAGATTTCCCCGAAAGTCACGGTTGTTTACCATCCCAACAAAAGTCCGCGGACCGAAAAGTTTGCAAGGCATCTTGAAAAAAACGGATTCAAAGCCTTTTCCATTAATCAGATTCAAAATATTATCGGAAATCAAAAGTAAAATCTCCCGTCGCATTTTGATTTTGATTTTGATTTTGATTTGGTTTTGATTTCAATTTTTCTTTTTGATTGTTTTCTCTTTTTTTGAGCATCTTCTTTTTTTGGTTGTTTTTTTTGAATGTCTTCTTTTTTCTTTTGCATTTCTTTTTTTTCTTTTTCATATCTTCTTTTTTTTGAATTTCTTCTCTTTTCTTTTGAACATCTTCTCTTTTCTTTTGAGCGTCTTTTTTTCTTTTCCGCATTGGGAATCTGATATATATTAAAAAAGCATTATGACCTCAGAGAATTTTTATTGTTCTCGATTATTGTTATTATTATTGCTTTTTGTGTGTGTGGATGTGTGAAACAGCTTCAACGGGAAGCTGGTATGGGGAGGGGACCTTGGTGTTTAGTGACCTGATAGAAAGTGTAACGAATATTGACATATTTACATCATCCTTGTTATCGTTTTGGACTGAATTGAGCGTGAGCAGCATCGTTATGACGATTCTTGCCTTGTTCATGCTTTTGGGCGTTTATGATAAACTGTGCGGCAACAAACTCGGCTACGGCGCAGAATTTGACAAAGGCTTTCACACGATGGGCGATTTGGCTTTGGCCATCGTCGGTATTATTGCCTTGTCGCCTGTTCTTCTTCTGGTGCTGTCGCCGATTGTGACGCCGTTTTTCAATTTGATTGGCGCGTCGCCCGCCATGTTTCCGGGCTCATTGCTCGCGCTGGATATGGGCGGTTACGCCATGGCCATTCAAATGTCCGGGGACAATGCGGGCGTCGGCAATTATTCCGGTTTGATTGTTGCGTCAATGATGGGAATTACGCTTTCTTTTACGATTCCTTACGCGCTTTCCATCTTAGATAAAAAAGATCATTCTTTGTTCGCAACGGGCATTCTTTTGGGTATTGTCACACTTCCGGTCGGCTGTTTGGTCGGCGGTCTTGCCATGACTTTTACTTCAACCCCGCTCGGCATCGACGAACTTTTGATCAACACGCTTCCGGTCATATTGCTTGCAATAGCGGTCGGCATCGGCCTGCTTGTCAAACAAAGTCTTATGCTGAAACTGTTCTCGATTTTTGGCAGATGCATTACCTTTATTGCAATCATCAGTCCGGGAATCGCTATTTTCCAATACCTGACAGGCATTCGTCTGCCGCTTTTCTATCTGATGGTTGAGGACGATCCGGTTTTGGGCGGCATTCCGCTCGAAGAAGGCCTTTTGATTATCGGTTTGATTGCAATCGTTTTGGCCGGCGCGTTTCCGATGGTTCTTTTCCTCAAACGCAAATTCGGCAAATGGATGGATAAATTCGGCGACAAAGTCGGCATCAACAGAGAAGCTTCCGCCGGCCTTTTGACGCAGCTTGCCAACAATTTGCCGGTTTGGGGCCAAATCAAAGACATGGACCAGCGCGGGAAACTGCTGAACGTGGTTTTCACAGTCTCGGGCGCATTCGTCTTCGGCGATGTTTTGGCATTTACCGGCGGCGTCAATACCGAAATGGTTTTCCCCGTGATTGCCGCAAAACTCACGGGCGGTCTTTTAGCGCTTCTTCTGACGTTTTTCCTTTTGAAGAAAAATGTTTTAAAAATCGACAAACCGGAATATTCTGCTTCTGAATGATTTCGGTTCATTTTATTTTTTAAATTTTTTCTTTCATTTTCATTTTTTTTCAGTTTCTTCTTTCATTTTCGAATTTTTTCTTTTTTTAAGGTTCTTCTTTCATTTTCAGATTTTTCATTTCAGTTTTTCTTTTTAGTTTGCACCTGATGATCTGCTCGTTCTGCAGCTGCATTCCCATATGCATCAGCACATTTTTATCACATCCGTTCGCTGCCGCGAACGGGAGCACATCTGTCTGACTGTCCGTTTGCAGCATCGGTGCAGCGGCTGTCTGCTGTCTGCTGTCCGCTGTCTGCTGTCCACTGTCTGCGGTCTGATTCCTTCACGGCAAAGCGTTCGCCGCGCGCGAGCTTTGCAAGTTTTAAAAAAGGAACAAAATTTAAACCAAAGTTAAAAAAAGAACAAAAATTAAACCAAAGTTAAAAAGAAATAAAATTTAAACCAAAAATTAAAAAAGAAATCAAAACCGAAACCTCGGCTTTGATTAAATTCAAACGACGGAAGACGCGTTTGTCAGCGGATCTTTTTCAATCTTAAAGTTCACGTCGGCCGAATCAATCAGCGATTCGTCGTGAGACACAACAATAATCTGTCCGACGCCGTCTTCGCGCATATGCTCAATCAATTTGATGAGCTGGCGGACATGACCGCTGTCTAAAAAGACGGTCGGCTCGTCAAAGATGAGCGGCGGAAGCGATGTTTTTCCCGTGCTGTTTTCGCCGAATCCGAGAGACAGCAGGCGATAAATCGCGCAGCGAAGCGCCAAATTGAAAATCGCGCGCTCGCCGCCGCTGAGCTGCTTGGGTTCTAAAACCGACCCGTCCTTTTCGTGAACCTTTAAATTGTAATCACTGTCAAGCTCCAAATGAGAATACGCATTGTTGGAATAAATGAACTCAAACATTTCGTTTAACAATTGGTCGAGCGCTTCAATATTTTTGGAACGCATTTCAGACCGGATGCGCAGATACATTTCTTCCAGAACAGAAACATCTTCGGAAACATAAGCCAAAAACTGAATTTTGTTGCGCAGGACATCGTTTGATTTTTCGCAGTCGGCAAGAACGGAAATTTCGCCGCGGTATTGGCCGATTTGCTCCATGACGCCGCTCTTTTTAGATTCCAGATCTTCAATCGACAGCGAAACGGCGCGGATTTGATCCGCTAAATTCTTCTGCTTCTCGGCAAACGTCATACCGGTGTCGGCCGCATCGGATCCGCTGATTTTTTCAAGAAGTGACCGGGCTTTGATTTCTTTTTCTGAAATCTGCGTTTTAAAACGGTCAACCGCTTCATCGATTGCCGCAAGCGTTGTTTTTTTCCCGTCCAAACCGGCTTTTAATCTGTCCCGGACAGTGACGAAGCCGATCAAATTTTCAACCTTTTCCCGCAGTTCCGAAATTCCCGCCAAAACAGCGGCCGCTTTTGCTTCCTCTTCTTTTGCTTTGATTTCTTCCGCGGCGGCGGTTCCGAGATCCGCTTTTAAAATGTCCGCGGCTTTCTTTGATTCGTCTTTTGAAGCTTCCGAATCTTTCAGACGTTTTTGAGAATCTTCGTTTAATTTACGGTCGCCTTCAAGTGTTTTATAAGCCAGCAAAATGGAATTGGCGGTGTTTGAAAACTCTTTTTCCCTTTCGGAAATCAAACGCAGTTTCTCCAAATTTCGGGCGTATCCCGCTTTCATTCCCGAAAGCCTTTGGTCAATCTTTTCCAAATCCTTGCGGCCGGCTTCATAAAGAATCGAATTTTCCAATTTGCGCGCGTTTAATGCCGTTTTCTGCTCTTCAATGTCCGTTAAATCCTTGCGGAGCTTCTCAATCATTTCCGACTTGCCTTTCTCTTCGGCGCGGAACGTATTCATTTCAGCCTGAATTTTACGGATGTTCTCATCAATCTCCGAGATTTCATTCAAAACACCTGCCTGCATATCGGTTTCACGTTTGAGTTTTTCAATCTCTTTCAAACGGTCCGCCATTTCAGTTCTTTGCCGGCTTTCGTCAGCCGCCTCATGCGCCGGATGAACGGTGTCGGCCGTGACTTCCTGCCCGCAGGTCGGGCATTTGCCGGCTTTGAGCAGCTCTTCCTTTCGGGCGGCCGACTTCTGAATTTCCGTATCGCGCGATTTCAATCCCGAACTTTCCGAGATCAGCTCTTCCTTTCGGGCGGCAATAAAAGTCTGCGCGCCGCGGATGTCTTCTGCCGAAATATCATTCAGAGAATATCTGGACGGCGGAACCGTTTCTTTTAATACGGCAACCGTTTTGATTTTTTCAAGGCGTTTTGCGCTGTGCATTTCAATCAGCGCCGTGTAATCGGAAACCAAATTCTTTTTCTTTTCAAATTCCGCGTTTTCATTTTTCAAATTCAGCAAAACCGTTTCTTTGTCTTCTTCGAGCCGAAGCAGATCTTTTTCAAACGCCTTGACATTCTTTTCTTTCTCTTCCGATTCGCCCGAGATGGACGCTTTCTTCCGCTCTTCCTCTGTGATTTTTCCCTCTTCTGCGCGCACTTTTTGCTCAATATATTCTTCCAGATTTTCCAAATCCGAAATCAATGTTTTCCAGGCCTGCTCATCGGACGGCAGCGGCAGCTCTTCGATTTTGACCACATTGGAATAAAAAGAAATGTCGCAGACGCCGGAAATGCAGTCTTTTTCATTTGATTCCGATTCCTTGGGTGCCTGCGAATCGGCCGGCGGTTCCTTTTCAAGCTCTTCTTTGATTTCGCCGAACAACTCGTCAAACAAATTCAAAAAAGCAGTCCTCTCAACGCCGGCTTTTGAAAACCCGCCTTCAACGGACGCGTTTGCCGCGGCAATTTTTTCAGCCTGCGTTTCAATCGCGGAATTCAATTCGGAAATATTCTTTTGAATTTCCGCGATTTCATTTTCTTTCTTTAAAATATCATTTTCAAGCGTTTTCTTATTCACCGCGATGATTTCCGCTTTTCCGGAAAGCGCGTGCTTCTTCTCTCGGGCCGCGTTTTCATCTTCTTTGATTTGTTTTAATACGGCGCCGGCATTTTCATTGTTCTCGTTGATTTTTGAAACGGATTCGATGCCGGAAGTGCCGGAAGATCCGGTTGCGCCGGATAATCCGGGCGCGTCGGGTGTGCCGGAAGACCCGGACGCCCCGAATAACCCGGAATTGATTTCCGTTCGAAGTTTTTCGGATACTGCCGCCGATTCGGCGATTTGCTTTTCGGCGGTCAGTATTTCATCCATCATTTTTTCCCGCTTTGAAATCTCCTCGTCGCATTTGCGGCTCAAATCCGAAGATTCCGTTTTCAAATTTTCAATTTCTTTGCGCGTGTTTTCCATTTCTTTTAATTTGGATTCTAAAAGCGTCAGCTCATTTGACAAACGCGTTTTTTCTTCGTTTTTCAAAGAAACGGCCGCCGTTAATTTTTCCACGGCTTCCCGGCGGCGGTTGAGCTCTTCATGCAAGTTTTTGGAGCGCAGCTGCTCAATCCGGCTCTGAAGTTCCGCTTTCCGTTCGTTTTCCGATCTTAAAACTCTTGACACGGCCGTCTTTGAATTGTGCGCCCGTTCGCGATATTCCTCCAGCTTTCCGAGACGCAGCAAATCGTCAATCATCTGCTGCCGGTCTTTGGGCTTCGCGTTAATCAGCGCGTCAATCTCTCCCTGGCGGATATACGCGCAATTCTGGAAATTCTTTTCATCCATATTCAATAATTTTTGAACGGCATCATACGTATTTTTGGTCTGCTCCGCAATGATTTCTCCGTTTTTCCGAAGAACGGATTTTGAGTTTCCGGCCCCCGTTTTTGTCGCTTTGTAATTCTGCTCGATTTGGTAATCATCCCCCCCGTGTTCAAAATCCAAAACGATAACAGCTTTGCTGCTGTCTTTTCGCATCATGTCCGCAATTTTCAAAGACGTGTTTGCCAAAACTTCGCCGCCGAAAATCGCCATAAAACAAGCTTCCAGAATACTGGACTTTCCGCTGCCGTTCACACCCGAAATCACGGTCACGCCGTCGGTAAAATCCAAATCCAGTTTTTCATAACTGCGGATATTTTCAATATGAAGATGCTTGAATTTCATGATTCGTCCTCCGGTCCGAACATGTCGCCGAGCGTATATTGCCGCGGGGCGGCTCCCGGGCCCCTTTTCGTCTTTTCGGAAACCCCTGATGAAATTTCGGGTTTCCGTCTTTCATCCGCTTCCTCGATGTCATTCGCATCCGTTTCGCCGATATCATTCCCATCCGTTTCGCCGTTTTCATTTTCAGCACTTTCAACATTTTCGGCCGTTTCGTCTTCGCCCATCCTTTTTTTGCCCGCTTCCTCTTCATCCTCTTGTTTTTTTTCGTCCGCCTGTTCTTCTTTGTCCGCCTGTTTTTCTTTGTCCGCGGATTTTTTTATTTCCTGTGTGCGGCGGAGCTGTTCAATCACCTCGGCGGCAAATTCGGGATTCTCAATTCCGATTTCATCGGCATTTGACTCATTTTCAATTCCTATGCCGTTTCCGGCATCCGTTTCAATTTCAATCTCATTCGAACTGCAGAAGTTTGATTCGGAGTCAAAAGACTCATCCGAATAAACGCTCTCGCGCCGGAATTCTTCATTAAACTCAGTGTTTTCCAAAAATTCTTTCAGCTGAATTTCGGAAGCGTCGGTAATATTTGTTTTTGAAATTTCCGAATCGCGGATAATGCTGTCCAAAAGCAGCCCCGCTTCCGTTAAATTCAATTTTTTCAGTTCCTGCCTGACCACTTCGTCGGGGTCGCGGAACACAATCCCGCCGACTTTGTCCCCGTCTTCTTTTGCCAAATCTCTTTTATCGCCGACGCGGGCAACGACCGCGCCTTTGTTTTTGACATATTCTTCAATTTCGCTGATCGGAATCAGCGTTTTCTTCGTGCCTGTAAATTCGATGAAAACAACCGAATCTTTGATTTTTTCGGAATACGAATCGATGACGGTATAAACTTCGTCGAGTTTAATTTCTCCTTTGTCATCGCCGGAAATCGGAATCGTCACAAAATCGCGCGTTTGAATACTGCGGCGCGTGATTGACATTTCATTTTCAAAAGTCAAGATATTGTAGGAACGCGGTTCGGTTTCGGCTGCGCTGCAGCGCTCGGTGCTTCCCGGGTAGGTCAGCCAGGCACCGTTGTGCTTAATGCATTCGTATTTGTGATTGTCGCCGAGCAGCACGGCATCGAATTGAATCGGAATCGGCCCGGTGAAATCGTCTGCCGACAGCGGCTGTCCCGGAAGGACCGGATCCAGCAGCTGATGAAGCGCTAAAATATGGTATGTTTTTTTCCCGCCGCTGTCGGGCGGACATTCAAATACGGAAAAATCAAAGGCCGCCAGCCGCGGTCCCGACAGATTGTCAATGCCGTAAAAATAAATTTGAGCGTTCGGGCCGTCCACGATGACCGGCTTGCTGCCGAGTCTTTCGGCCAGTCCCATCGTTTCAAAAATGTCCAGCCACTGCGTGTTCTGTTTGCCTTCATGATTGCCGACAATTCCCAAAAACGGGATGCCGGCTTTTTTCAGCTCCGTCAAAACGGCAATCGTTTCCATCAAATCTTCAATCGACGGATTGCGGCTGTCAAACAAATCGCCGGTATGAATCACGGCATCCATGTTATTTTCAACGGCATCCCGAATGACTTTTGAAAACGATTCGAAAAAATCACGGCGTCGGATATCGCTGTGATATTGGCGCGACCCGAGATGCGTATCTCCGGTATGCAGAATCTTTATTTCGGATTTTTCGGTCCGATAGGTGACGTTATCCATTTTAACCCTTTTTAAGAAATTCAATCAAAATAAACAAATCAGACTGTCCGGTCAGGCTCTGATTTTGCCGTTTAACAGCATGCGCGTTCTTCGAAAGATATTTTTCCGGATTTGATTCGCAACGACCTCTTTGGGCGTTTTTTCTCCTCCGGGAATCGTTGCGCCGCGAAGAATCGCGTCAAAAATACTTTCCTGCGAATTTGCGCCGACATCTGCAAGCGTGTATCCCTGCCCGACGAGTTCGGCAATGTGCGCGTCGCTGCCGCCGACCTGCGGCATTCCGAGATTTTCTGCAACACGGCGGGCGCGGTTGTTTGCGCTGTTTGTCAGACATTTTGAATTAAAAGTTTCGGCGGCGTCAACCCCGCTGCCTTTCAAATAACCGATGCCGTGAGCGGCTTTCCTGAAAGGATGCGCGGCAATGGAGACAGCGTTTAACTCCCGCGCCATATCGGTTGTTTCTTCGGGCGTCATGTAAGGCGGAATCTTTTCGGTCACGCCCAAAACCAGAATGTGTCCTTTGGACGTACTGACTTCAATTCCGGGAATCACAATCAAATCCCCGTATTTTTTGGGATTTTCTTTGACAATCTCCAAAGCCTTTAAGCCGCCTTTGATTTCATCATGATCGCAAATCGCAATGCCGCTAAGATTTTTTGCTTTGGCGGCATTTAAAATGTCCTTTAAAGGCGTTTTACAGTCTTTTGAATATTTGGAATGAACATGAAAATCGTATTTGAGCATACCCGATAATTGACGTTTGTGTTATATATTTTTATAGTTTCGGCGGACTTTTTCAAGATTTTGCGGTGCTCGATTCGATTTTTCCTGTTTAATACTTTCACCCCGCTTATTTGACCTTTATATGCTTCAAAATTCTTCTATGATTTGTTCTTACAAAATTAAAGAATCAAAATTCAGGTGAAATTATGTCTATCGAAATCGGAACGGAATACTCTGAACTCCTTAAAATCCGCCGGGAAAAATCCCGCCAAACAGTTTTTTCGGAACAAGCAGGTGCAGCGGCTGCATCAGCTGTTTGCGACAGAGGTATTTCCTACATTCGTTTCGAATGGGACGAAACGGAATTTGAAGAACCCGAAACTATCCGTGTTCGGCCGGCAAACTTAATCGGCGCCGGCGGTTCGGATGAACTGATTCGCTTTCACAAAGATCCTGATTATGAAGACGAGGTCGATTTCGGATTTGATTCTTTCAAAGAACAGAACCGTTTCGACGAAGACTGCGGCAGTCATTATGACAGCCTGCTTCCCTATGATTATGAAACGGATGTTGTCGACGCTTTGAATTTGGATGAACAAATCGCGGCGTATGCGGCAAATTCCTGGGAGTTTGTGTCAATGGCCGGCAATATTATTCTCTTCCAAAGACCGAAATGGGAAGCCTGAAAAAATAGACTGAATTGATTTAATTTAAAATCGATTTGACTTAAAATTGATTTGATTCTAATTGATTGCATTTATCTTTCACGGCCGATCAGCACTCAGATTCGCCGTGACTGATTCCTCCGGCCCCGCGCCGAAAATACCCTTAAAAACGAATGAACTGTGAAAGAAAAACAAACCCTGTCGAAGCCATAAACTTTGAATCAATGTGTGAATGAAAGGATTCACGTTTTGCCGGAAGCGTGTGAACTTCCGGCGAATCCTTTTACAATCCTGGCTTAATGCTTGTTTTTTCGGTTTGCATTTTCTTTGTTTGCATTTTTTGTTTGTATTTTTCTTGTGCTGCCGTCTTTATTTGCTGCCGCTAGCTTGTTTCCTGCTGTCTGCCGCCTGAGCTGCGCCGCGCGCGAGCCGCACATTTTTTTAAAAAAGATTAAAAATCCGAACCTCGATTTTTGAAGATAAAATATCGGGTGCGGATTTGTTTGAGTTATTCTTCCGAATAATAATATTCGCCTTTTTCTTTTTGTTCGCGGTCCAGTCTGGAATCGTAATTGTTTACGCGCGGGCGTTTTGTTTCTTCGTCGCGGCGGAATGTGATGTCCAAATTGGAGAGGAATTTGTTCATACCGTCTTTCATGTTGGTCGGGGCGTTTGCAACACCGCTGATGGAAGGTTCGCCTTCAAAGACAATCAGGCGCTGGCTGATCATGTCAATCATATAAATGTCGTGATCGACAACCATGGCGGTTTTGCCGTTGCTTTCGGCAAAGCGGGTGATGACGCGCGTTGCAATGGCGCGCTGTTCGACGTCTAAGTGCGCGCTCGGCTCGTCCAAAATGTAGAAGTCGGCCTCGCGGCTGAGGCATGCCGCAATCGCGACGCGCTGAAGCTCGCCGCCGCTCAAGTCGGTCAGATAGCTGTCATAAAGCTTGTCCAGGCGCAGCGGTCGGGCAATTTCTGTTTCATAGTAGCCGGTTCCGAATTTGTCGGCAACTTCCATTAAAAGTTCGCGGACGCGAATATCGGAGTCGGCTTTAATGTACTGCGGTTTGTAAGAAATGGTGACGTCAATGCCGACTTCGCCTTCGTCGGGCTCGATGACGCCTGCCAGAATTTTGACAAACGTGGACTTTCCTGTACCGTTCGGGCCGACAATGCCGAGCACTTCGCCTTCTTTGACGCTGCCGCCTTTGGCAACCAATGAGAATGCGTCGCCGAATTTCTTGGAAAATGAATCGTAAGAGAGAATTGTGCGGACATCCGCGCCGTCTTTGGGCGGGTGCGTCTCAAAGCGAATCGCTTCATCTCGAATGCGGATGTTTTCTTCGGGCAGGTAGCCTTTAATGTATTGGTTAATGCCGACGCGAACGGATTTGGGCATTGTCATGACACCGTATCCGGCCGGCGTTCCGTAAGCCAGGTGAACGGTGTCTGCAAGCATGTCCAGAATCGCAAGATCGTGCTCGACGACGAGAACGGATTTGTTTTTCTCTTTCGCCAAGTCCTGAATCAGGCGGGCGGCGTTAATTCTTTGATAAATGTCAAGGTAAGAACTGATTTCATCGAAAAAGTAGAAGTCGGCTTCTTTGACAATACAGGCCGCAATTGCGACTTTCTGAAGTTCGCCGCCGGAAAGCGCGGCGATGTCGCGGTCCATGATGTCTTTCATTTCCAGTTTTTCAATAACTTCGTCGAGGCGGCCGCTTGTATTTGCTTTGTTAAGCAAATCCGAGGTTTTGCCTTTGAAGGCTTTCGGAATTAAATCGACATACTGCGGTTTTTGGGACACTTTTAAACTGCCGGATGAGGCGAGCTTGAAATAGTCGCCGAGGGCTGTTCCCGAATAATGGGACAAAACTTTTTCCCAGCTCGTTTCTTCTTCGCCGAAATTCGGAATGAGCGCGCCGGAAAGGATTTGAACGGCCGTACTTTTACCGATACCGTTGGGACCGAGAATGCCCGTCACTTTTCCCTGCTGCGGAACAGGCAGTCCGTAAAGCGCGAATCCGTTTTGGCCGTAACGGTGCGTCGGATATTCCAATGATTCGGGAAGGCCGATAATCATAATCGCGCCAAACTGGCACTTTTTAACACAAATGCCGCAGCCGGAGCAGAGAGACTCGGTAATCACGGCTTTGCCGTCGTCTTCGCTGAATAAAATCGTTTCGTCACCCGTTCGGACGCGCGGACAGTATTTGTAGCATTCCTTGCTGCATTGGCGCGGCTGGCATTTGTCTTTATTTAAAACGGCTATTCTCATAATGTTCTTCCTTGAAAGCAATCTGTTTTTGATGAAAATTTAATTTAAATCTGAAATTGATAATGAATTGAATAATATCGTGAAATCATTTTGGAGTAATTGTGAAATCATTTTGAAATCATTTTGAAATAATTTTGAAGTAATTGTGAGGTAATTTTGAATAATTTTGTTGAATCGTGTCGCTGAATTATATTATTGAACGATGTCGCTGAAATTGGATAATGTCATGTCAGGAGATTTGGAAATAAAAGAAAAAGAGCCGGCGGATGCCGGAGTTTGAATCAAAGAATATTGGTGTTTAAAAGAATTGTCCATGTGACAAGACAATAAATCAAAACTAAAAATTGAATTCCGAACCAGTCTTTCCAGTTCAGGAGCTTCATGTCCATTTTAAAGGCCGGGAAAACCAGTCTTCTTTGAATGTAATAGGTGAAAATCATAATGAGCGGAAGAATCACGAACCAAGCGTATTTCAAAGGCGTTGATTCGCCCGCCGCAGGAGCCGCCGCGTCAAGTGCGAAGTAACAGACAACACCGCTTAAAATACCGAGAACGGCCGCAACCAGTGTTCGGACAAGGCTTTCCTTGTACATTCTTTTCTTTTCTTCGGGCGTCTGTTCGATTTTGCCGCCCGCGCCGATATGGTATTCGGCTTCCACTTTTTCTGCTTCAACGTGTTCAAGCTCCCCCTGCTCAGTCGGATTCGCTTGATTATTATTCCTCTTAGCCATTATTCCCTACTCCGAAAAATTCGTCAATAATCTGAAATGTTTTTGTATAATTCCGAAAGTTTGTCTTAGTTTAGTTAATATTTCATATTTAAACCCGTTGACGATTCGAACCCCAAATATTTGAAGACCGATGAAATCCGATCAAAACTTCGAAAATTCAATAAACGGGAAACAGGAGACGGAAAACGGAATACGGGAAATTCGTTTTCCGAACGCTTTTCAATCCGGACCGTTCGCGCGCGGGACGCGTCTCACGCCGCAAAAGATCCAAAAACGGCATCATGTCACTCATTTCTCATTCTTAAAATAAGTGTTGTAATTTTCAATATACTGTGCGATAATTTCCCGCGCGTCGGCGGCGCCTGAAACACTGTCAATGACGGTTTTTTTCCCTTCCAGCTCTTTGTATACTTCAAAGAAGTGCATCATTTCATCCGCCACGTGTTTCGGCAAATCTTCGATTTCTTTGTAGCCGTTGTAAGTCGGATCGCCGAACGGAACCGCAATAATTTTCTCATCCTTTGAGCCGCTGTCCGTCATCGTAATCACACCGATCGGATAGCACGCAACGATTGAGAGCGGGACCAGCTTTTCACTGCAAAGCACCAGAACATCCAGCGGGTCGTTGTCCATTGCGAATGTTTTGGGAATAAATCCGTAGTTGGCGGGATAATGGGTTGACGTGTAAAGCACGCGGTCCATTATCAAAAGGCCCGTTTCCTTGTCCATTTCATATTTGATTTTGCCGCCTTTCGGAATTTCGATGCAGGCGCAAAAATTATCCGGCTTGATTCTCTCCGCCGGCATTTCATGCCAAATGTTGTTCATATGTTTTCCTCCGTTTTCGTTATTGTTGTCTTCATTTATTTTTTGTCTTCTTTTATTTTTTGTCTTCTTTTATTTTTTCGTCTTCTTTTATTTTTTCTTTCTGAATTATTCGTCCAAGTAAATTTTGCCGTTGGGCAGATGAACGATTTTACCGTCGGCGGCAGCGTCGCTGATGACGCCTTCAATCTTTTCTTTGACCGGCGGCCTCATGATTTTAAAGCCGAAAATTTGAGACACTTTCTTCACCAATTGATCCTGGGGCGTCGAATATTGTGTTTTTAAAACATAAACGGCGGCCTGAAGAATTTCCTCTTCCGATATCCAGTCAATGTTCAGCAAATCGCCTTCTCTCTTTCGGACGATGCATCCTTTCACTTTCGCCGGCCACAGGAAATTGCCGCGGACGCGGATATAATTGGATTTTTCCGCCGACGAAATTTCGCGGATAATGAAGTCACGCATCGCTTTTGTCAAACGCTTGACATCGCAGCGCTGCTTAATTTCCAAAATCAATTGTTCTTTGTGAATCGGGCCTTCATGGCTGACGATTTCAACAATTTCATGCTCCATCTTATGGCGCGGAATCTCCAGCAGATTTTCCGTTGACGGCAAATCAATCTTCGTGTACGGCGCATAATCGGGAACACCGTTTTGAATCAAAGGTCCGACATCAAACAACTGTTCGTTCGTAATGTCTTCGGGCAGTTTTCTCATGTCGCCGAAAAGCGTGTCGTATTCGTCGTCTTCTTCGTAATCGGTGTCCGGAACAAGTTCGTGTGTTTTTTCCGGCTCGGACGCTTCCGGTTCAGATGTTTCGGGCTCGACCTCTTTAACTCCCGCCTTTTCCTTTTTCGGCTTTTCAGCTTTCGCCTTTTCCGGACGGTATTCGACAATTTCTTCTTCCGCTGCCGTATCCGTTTTTTCGTCTTCGGCCGTTTTCTCTTCCGGAATTTCATTTTCCGCCGGTTTGCTTTCCGTTTCAATCATTTCAGCGGGCTGTTCTTCGGCAGTTAAAACCGCGTCCTCCGGTTTTTCTTCATCCTCGGCGCCGATTTCTTCTGCCGGCGGCTCGGGTTTTTCACCTGTTTCAACGACTTCAGCTTCAGATTTTTCGTCTTCCGTTTCAAGATTTTCTTCTCTCGCTTCTGTTTCAGATTTTTCGCTTTCCGTTTCAGCTTCAATCTCTTTTTCTTCGGCTTCTTTTTCTTCAGCCTCGGTTTCTTTTTCCTCGGGTTTCATTCCTTCGGAATTTTCTTCTTCCGCGGCCGTATCCGATTTTTCTTCGGCATCCGATAATCCTTTTTCTTTTGCCGCCGCTTCAGCTTCTTCTTTTTCTTTCTGCTGTTTTCTGCTTTCCGCTTCTCTCTCGTTGATAATCTGAATCATCTTTTCGATTTCTTTTTCATCCGTTACCGTCACGGTGACTTCTTCGTCATCGAATTCGAATTCAACAGGTGATTCGATTTTCTTGGCGTTCTCTTTGGCTTTTTCAATCGCCTCCAGCAGGTTTTTCCGGGCTTTCTGCGGATTCAAATACCAGTCCGTTGACCAAACGCGGTAAAGCTGCCAGCCGAGTCCCGCCAAAACATCGCGTCTTAAACGGTCGCGGTCGCGGGCAACGCGGGAGTTGAAATACTGCGGACCGTCGCACTCAATGCCGATAATGTAATGCCCGGGAATTTCCGTATTGACAATCGCCATATCCATTTTGTAGCCGGCGCATCCGATTTTTTGATGAATCGTGAAACCGTTTTCACGCAGGAACGTCGCAACGGATTCGTCAAACGTGACTTCGTCGGGTTCGTATTCCGGCGTTTTGCTGACGAATTCTTTCGTTTCGGCATATTCCAGGAATGATTTGAGAACGCGAAGGCCTGCCGGGTCGTCGTCGCCGACGTGCAGATCGATTGACGTAAAGTTGGAGAAAATCACACACTTCTCGCGGGCGCGGGTGAACAAAACATTTAAGCGGCGTTCGCCGCCGTCTCTGTTGAGCGGGCCGAAATTCTTTGACAAACGTCCTTCCTGATCGAAACCGAATCCGATGCTGACGAAAATCACGTCTCTTTCATCGCCCTGAATCGTTTCAATGTTCTTGACCATAAAGTTTTCACCTTTTTCGTTGGTGAAATATTTCTCAAACCCGGGGCTGCTTTTCACAAGTGATTCCACTTCTTTTTGAATCGCTTCCTGCTGCTTCACGTTAAACGTTCCGACCATTAATGTTTTGTCGGGGAATTGAATGAAGTGGCGCATCACTTCCTGTGCGACAACACGCGCTTCTTCGCGGTTCACGCCGGTTTTTCCGCGCTCGTAGACGGAATTTTTGACGTGGCGGAACTGCAGGCCCATATTCTTGTCGGCGTGAAGCGGCGACGGGTAAACGTACAAGTGGTTGCCGTAAAATTCGTTGTTTGAGACGGCAATCAAAGATTCGTGGCGGCTTCTGTAGTGCCAGCGAAGCGTTTTGTACGGGAAACTGCGCTTGCAGATGTTGAGAACGCTCTCCACATCGGAATAAAACGAAGCATCTTCATTGTATTCGTCGTCCGCTTCCAATAAATTCTCAAAGAAAGTGGTCGGCGGGAGCTGCTTCGAGTCGCCCATCACAACGACCTGGCGGCCGCGGAGGAGCGCGCCGAGTGCGTCTTCGGGCCTGACCTGACTGGCCTCATCGAAAATAACAACATCAAAAGACGTGTTCTGCGGCTCCAAATACTGCGCGATTGAAAGCGAACTCATCATAAAGCAAGGCTTAATCTTTTGAATCAGTCCGCCCGCGCTTGACATCAAACGGCGGATCGGCATGTGCGCTTTCTTCTTGTTGAATTCGTTGAGCAGTACGCCTGCTTCGGATTCGCGGGATGCGCCGACATAAATCTGCGGCATGCGCCTGTAAATCTCAATGTTGACGCGTTCTCTGTTCTTGACAATGACTTTTTCATCAAGCTCTGAAAACTTCTGAATTTTATTCTCATGAACTTCTTTGATAAACGTCGATAATACACGCTTTTTCATGAACTCTGCGCGAAGAACGCCGTCGGCGTAGTTGCCTTTGAATGTTTGAATCAAATCTTCCGGCAGAATTTCATTTTCATTAATGTAAGGAACCATCGGCGCGGCAATGGTTTCCGCGCATTTCTCACGGTACAGCAAAAACTGACTCCATAAAACCAATGACGAAAGCTCCGTGTTCCAGACATGAAGAATGTTGTTGAGCTGCTTGGCGGTCAGCGTGTCTCTGAAAACATTTCCGCTTTCCGTTAATTCGAATTTCCTTTTCTGCGGGATTTTAACGGCTTCTTCGGGGTCGTCGGGCTCTTCCACTTTGATTAAACCGCCGTCTTCCGCAACATTTTCGGGAGCGGCAATTTCCGCTTTGGATTCTTTTTCCGGCAGAATTTCTTTCACAAATTTTTCATTGAAGAATAAATCCGGGTCGGCGCCGACACTGTTTGCAAGCTTCATCAAAGCGATGTCTAAATATTCCTTTTCGATTCTGATGTTTTCGATTGCCGACTCCAGCGCGGATCCGTTGACGCCGTTTTCGATGCAGACGTACGTGTTTTCAGTGACTCTGCCGCTGCTTTCCAGGACATCGAAGAGGACGATCCAGTCATAAAACGCTTCCAAACGGGCGGGGTCGGCAAGGCCGGCTTCCCAGTGGGCGCCGAAAAGCATAATCGCCTTGTGTTTGGAGTTTTCCAGTTCGCGTTCCAAATCATTGAATTCCTGAACCAGCAAAACATCTTTTTTGAGTTCCGCGTCGCTTTTGTCAACCCGTTTGATGTAACAGTTTAAAATTCCGGTCTTGGAATCCTTAAAGCCGCTGTCCATAAATTTGAGGAGTTTGCCAGCCTTTTTAAGATAAGCGTCAATGTCGGTTTCAAAAATCTGAGACGTGAAAATCTCTTCAATCATCTGTTCCAATTCGCTGTAGCGCCGGGCTTTTTTCATTAATTCTTTTTGCGTGCTGCGCTCCTTTATGCTTTGATTTTTCAAAACGTCCCGGCTGATTTTCGGAGCGTTTTGGAATGTTTTAATCTGATTCAGGAATTCGTCCAGCTCGTTCAAAGAAGAGGGCGCCTCAAGTCCGGTTTCTGCGACAATTTCATCCACGCTGTCGTTGATTGTTTTTGCGCGGTGCGCGGCATCTTCCAAGATTCTTTCGATGTCCTGCAAATCCGGCGGCAGAATGATTCCCGGCTGCACATCGCGCCACGGGTTTTCCTTAACGCCGCCGACGCTGTGAAGCGCGTCTCCGATTTTTTCCAAGATGGATACGGCTTCTGCCCACTGCTTTCTGTCCCATTTTTCGGGGGCATTGAATTCAATGTGCGCCATTTTTCTTTTGCTGCTGTTGAAATAATGCGTGACATCTTCGCGGATGCCGTAAATGTCATAAACGGTGTGGCCGATCGGGCCGACGGTTTGGCTGAGGGTTTTGGCGTATTCGTTGAGTTCGTATTTGAGATTTTCAAGGTCGGCCAAATCCTGCGCGTAATTCTTTTCAGCCGGCTGGCTGCGTTTGAGTGTTCTGTCCAGTTCGTCCAAAACGGCTTTTTTCTGCGCTTTGTGGCTGTGCATTTCCAAAACCATGTCTCCGAGGCCGATTGTGTCCAATCTTTTCTTAACGACCTGAAGCGCGGCCATTTTTTCACTGACAAACAAAACGCTTTTGCCGCTCATGAGAAGCTCGGCAATCAAATTTGTGATGGTTTGGGATTTGCCGGTTCCCGGCGGTCCTTCTACGACTAAATTTTTGCCGTTTTTCACGTCTTCGATGACGGAAATCTGGGAGGAGTCGGCATTGACAATGTGATAAACGGAATCCGTGCTCAGTTTCAAATCGACTTCGTTTTCGGCAAAGCCGCCGTCATAGTTTTCGGCGGACGGATTGAAAACCTGATTAATGAGCGGATGCGTCTCGGGACCGTGTCCTTCGGGCCAGATCTTGGGGTCAAGATCTTTATACATCACGAATTTTTTGAAATTGTAAAAGTCAATGTTTGCTTCGCGGACGATTTCCCATTCTTTTTTATCGGAAATCAAGTCTTCGACGGCTTTTAAATAAAACTCGACGGCGCCTTTGTCGTCGGCTCCGAAAAATTCGGGCAGTTCCAGGCCGAATTCCAAGAGTTTGGCTTTGAGCGTGATGGACGCGAAAATATCGTCGCCGGTCCACTGAACGGTAAATCTTCTTTTCGGACCGACCCGTTTGAATTCGACGGGAATCAAAACCAGCGGCGCTTTAAAAAATTTCTTGGAACCGTCGGTCCATTTTAAAAATCCGACGGCCATGTACAAAATCGGGTAACCCTGTTCTTCAAAAACGGCAAGGGATTGGTTGTTGGTGTAAAAAAGGCGCTCTTCCAGTTCGTCGGCATGGTAAGGTGTTTCAAGGCCGACGACGGAGTTTTCTTTGCCTTCTTTTCGTTTCATCAGCCCTTTTAAGAATCCGGATTCTTCGTCATCATCGGCGGCCGCGGAATCTGCGTTTTCTTCCCCTTTTTTTGTTTTTTTCACGGCGTTGGGATCGGCTTTAAACCGCATCGTTTTTTCCTGAACAACCAAAATATCGTAAATTTCCGCGATATTTTCATTTTTGATCTCAACCGTTCTTTTTTTTGACGGCGTGTAATTTAAAAGATTGTTCATCAAAGATAAATCCAATAATTTCTGCCGAAGGAGCTCAAGTTCTAATTTAACGTCAACCATGAATGATACACTTCCCGGAGGAGACTGTTAATGCGTTTGCCGATGATTTTTAAAAAGAGTGAAACGCGGGTTTTTTCGTTTCAGTTTTTCTTTTAAAGGTTTTATACATTATTATTTTAAGAATAAAAGAATAGAGAAATGCTTCTATATAAGGTTTATTTCAAAAAACCTTGACGGGGAAAACCAAAGGTTGATTTTGAAGATTTGATAAAAACGAATGCCCTTTTTATTTTATGAAGTTTGAAAAAACAGCGTGAGTTTTAATGAGGGCGTTAAAAAACTGTTCGGGGTTTGATGAGTTTAAAAATTAAATTAAAAAGTAAATGACGGTAATGCCGGCAGCAGGCTGTGTCGTCAGCAGACAGTGTTGTCAGCAACAGTCCGTGTTGGCGGCAGTCCGTGTCGGCAACAGTCAGTGTCGGCAGCAGTCAGTGTTGTCAGCAGTCCGTGTTGGCGGCAGTCCGTGTTGGCGGCAGTCCGTGTTGGCGGCAGTCCGTGTTGTCAGCAGTCCGTGTTGGCGGCAGTCAGCGTTGTCAGCAGTCAGTATTGTCAGCAATTAGTGTTGGCAGCATTTCCGCATTTATCATCTTATTTTTATCACATCCGTTCGCTACGCGAACGTGGGCACAGATTACCTTACGGTTTGCATTTGCTGCTTGTTGTTGCTGGTTCTGTTGCTGTTTGCATTTGCTGTTTGCGTTTACTGCTGCCGATTCGCTGCGCGCGCGAATGACTCGTTTTTTTATAAGAATTCGAATTTGGTTCATCGATTTGAATAATTTTAAAACAGGAAACAAAAAAATAGGAAATTCAAAATATTATTTTGTGAAAATCCGGAATCAAGCGCTTTTACGGAGTGCTTTATTTGTCATAAATACACTTGCGCTCTCCTCTTTCATATTCATTCTGCTATTCCCAATCGGCATCGGCTTCTTCCAGCAGTTTTTTAATTCTTTCCTCCTCTTCGGGAGTCGGATCCGGCGCTTTTCCGATATAGGTGAAAATTTCTGAAAAAGATTCTTTTAACATCATTTGCAATCGCCTTTAATATTTTAATTTTTTTAGAATTTTTAAGTTTCTTCAACTTTTTTAGAATTTTTAAGTTTCTTCAACTTTTTTAGAATTTTTAAGTTTCTTCAACTTTTTTAGATTTTTTAAGTTTCTTTAACTTTTTTCAAATCTTTTCTTTTTTCAAATTTCTTCAATCGTATAAACATTCATTTTTTTGTTTGTTTTTAAATTTTTCTCAGAGTTTGGCTTTTTTCCGTATTTTTGATCTGTCTTAAATTTCGGCTTTTTTCCAAATTTTAGATCTTTTCCGTATTTCAAACTTTTTTCAAATTCCAAATCTTTTTCAGACCATTGTTCAATTTTAATTATTCTGTATCCGATATTTCTCGGGCGAATGATTTCATATTCTTTGTTGTCAATATACAGTGCTTTCATATCTTTTTTAAGTTTCAGACGAAATATTATCGGCTTTTCGGAATTCGTATATTTACATGCGTTTTCTCGTTTTAAATTGAAACTTCCGAATGCGTTTTCTTGAAATGTTTCCCCGCGCACGGGATTATCGAGCCAATTTAAATTCAAAACGCCTCTGTATATGAAATTTTCAACATCCTGTGTGCTTTTTTCAATCGCCGCATCAATGTTTTTAATGTTAAAATCAATTAACCTCTTTTCAGATTCTGTTCTTTCATTGTAAAAATTCGGGAAACGGCAGCAGGAATTAATCATATAGCACCACGGTTTATCTTTCATATCTTCCGGAATTTTGCAGCTCCAATTTTGTTTCTGCCGGTTCCAAAAATGAATGTCCTGATAATTCCCGATGCATACTTTTTCAACAGGCGTTAAATCTTCTCTTGTGTAAAACGGCTCCAATTCTTTCTGATATCCGGCGTAAATTTCGGGCTTTTCCCGAATGACCGGGTACAAATCCAAAATATCATACAAGGACAGCGGAATCGTGAAAGAGTCGGGAATTGTCAAAGAAGACGGAACTGCTGCAGAAGGCGAATCCGACAGAGATGGATTTGCCGACGAAGCCGGATTTTCTGAAGAAGACGGCGCTGATTCAAAAGGCGGGATTTTATCTTTCATACCTGCCGTTCTGATTTCTTTTCAAATAAACCGGTCGATTTTTTCAAAAAAGAAAACTTTATATCTCAATTTTTCTCCCAAAATGAATCAAAGGTGTTCAATACTGAAAATCATAGTCGGAATCAAAGCCGGAATCAAAGCCGAAATCGAAGCCGGAATTATAGTCAGAATCAAAGCCGGAATTATAGTCGGAATTATACGGAATCGAAATCGGAATTAAAGTTGGAATTATACGGAATCGAAATCGGAATTAAAGTTGGAATTATACGGAATCGAAATCGGAATTAAAGTTGGAATTAAAGTTGGAATTATACGGAATCGAAATCGGAATTATAGTCGGAATTATACGGAATCGAAATCGGAATTATAGTCGGAATTATACGGAATCGAAATCGGAATTAAAGTCGGAATTAAAGCCGGAGTTATAATCGGAATCAAAGTTGGAATATTTGTTTTTCTGCCGCAAACGCCGCAATTTCTGTCATTTTTTCGGGAATATTGATTCCCTGCGGGCATTTGGGCAGACAAATTCCGCATTGTGTACAGTTGTGTGCCCGGCGGTTTTCGCCGATTTGGCGGTATTCTGCTAAAAACCGTGATTTGTCGGAATCGCCGCGCGCAAAATATTGGTTGTATTTGTCAAAAACTTTCGGAATATGAACACCTGAAGGACATTCCATACAATAACGGCAGTATGTGCAGGGAATCTTAAAAGAAGACTGATAAATTTTCACGGCTTTTTCAATCGTTTGATATTCCTCTTCCGACAGCGGTTTAAACTTTTCAATCGTTTGAACGTTGTCTTTGACTTGTTCCATATTTGACATGCCGCTGAGAACGGTCAGCACATTCGGAAAACTTGCGGCAAACCGAATCGCCCACGACGCGATGCTTGCATCCGGATCTTCGGCTTTTAATATTTCTCTTGCTTTTTCAGAGAGCGCTGCCAGCGATCCGCCGCGAACGGGCTCCATGACAATGACCGGAATCTTTTTCGCAGCCAATATTTCGTATTGCTGCTTTGCTTTCTGAATTGTCCAGTCCAAATAATTGAACTGAATCTGGACAAAATCCCATTCATATTGCTCGATTACTTTTTCCAAAAGGTCGGGCTCGTCGTGAAACGAAAATCCCAGGTATTTGATTTTGCCTTCCGCTTTTTTCTGTTTTAAAAACGCGTAAACGTCCTGCTTTTCGGCGTCTTTTAAGTGTTCGCGGTTGATATTGTGAATCAAATAAAAATCAAAATAATCGACTTGGCATTTTTGCAGCTGTTCGTTAAAAATACGGTCGGAATCTTCGGGCTTTTCGATTTTCCAGGGCGGCATTTTGGTTGCCAGAAAGAAACTGCCGCGCGGATATTTGGAAAGGGCTTCGCCGATAAAAATTTCCGACTCGCCCTCATGATACATATAAGCCGTATCAAAATAATTGACGCCGTGAGCGATCGCATAATCAACCATCTCCTGTCCGGCTTTGCGGTCGATTTCCTGCGTGTCCTCGGAAATTCTCGGAAGCCGCATCGTTCCGAATCCGAGCAGGGAAATTTTTTCTTTGTTTCTGAACAGCCGTGTTTCCATCGTTTCATTCCTCGTTTATTGGTGCCGAACGCTCACGCGCGCGAAATGCACAAATCTTGAAAAAAGTATGAAAAGAAAGGCGCCGTTTTTAAATGATTTTTTCAAAAAAGGGAAGAAAAAAGGCAAAAGCTTTAATCTTCGTCGTCGACTTCGTCGAAGTTTTTGTAGCTGTCGGTTCCGACCATGGCGGCGGCAATTGAATCAATTCCGTCCAGCCATTCGGCGACAATACTTTCTTCGGGAAGGATGGTTAAGAATTCTTCGTCAAACGGCTCGCCGCCGATGACCATTGCGCCGATGTTGGCAACCGTTATGAAAGCGGTGTCCATGTCTTCCTGCTCTTCGGCAGCCCCGGCTTCTTTAATTAATTTCTTGATGTCGGCTTTCTTGTCGTAATCTTCCAGGAAATACGCTTCAAAAGCGGCCATCGAGCAGTTCAAAGAATCCTGAACGGACATGATCATGATGTCGGCGTCTTCTGAAATCGGGGGCACTTCTTCCAAAACAGTTTCTTGAATCGTCCCGAGGATTTCAAGTGCGGTGTCCGCATTGATTGCGCCTTTTTCAAAGCGTGCGGCAATTTTTAAGCATGAAAGGATGACGTCATCGGCCATGTTCACGAAAATCATCGCGCTCTTTTCGGCTTTTTCTTCGTCTTCCAAAGAAAAGCCGGCTTCTTTAATTTGGGAAACCCAGTTGTCCCATCTGGCTTTTGAATAAAATTCATAATAAGGCATATTTTTTTCAGCCATTTTCTTCACCTTTCTATAACGATTTTTTAAATATAAACAAAATTTACTGACTTTACAGACTTAAAATATTGACTTTACAGACTTAAAATTTACTTATTCTAAGACTAAGCTGACGCGCTTATATGGTTTTTCCTCGACTTCAATGCCTTCGAAAACTTCTTTAACAAGACATTTGTCGCCTTTTGCCAAACCTTTCGGTGCAAACAGGCTGTCGTCAATACCGTTGTCAATGTGTCCTTCTTCCAATTTGACTTTGGAAGGCGCAAATGTCACGGTTGAGCCGACAACTGCTTTTTTAGCGTCGATATAGGCTTCAACGGGCGCATTCTGCACTTCGACCGCCAAGACGCCGCCGTCATGCAGCGCGCATTTTAAAAGATTGTTGTTTCGAACGGAAACGACTTCATATTTTCGGCCGGAATCCAAATTCAGGCAAGTCCCGCGGATGTTGCATCTTTTGCAATCTTCTCTTTCTTCCAAAAAGAAAAACGTCTCGCCGGGTTTTGCCAAACGGGCGCCGATTACTGTAATTTTTGCTGGTGCTGTCATATTTCCCTTCAATCCTTAATTGCCAATCCTGTAATGCTTATTATGTTTTTATTCACTAATCATTTTCTTTGCATTTGAATGTTCGCCGCAAACTTTTTGAATCAAAAGATCGCCCCGTTTTGTCATTCCGCTTGGTCAGTCTGTAATGACCTTTGTTACAACCGCCATTTTTTCGGCTGCCGAAGGTGTCAGACCGCCGCCGAGAATCGTGTAACGCTCGGGCCGAATCGTGTGCGCCTGCAAAAGCGCTTCAATTATTTCATCGTCGGCAATTCCCATTTCCACCGCCGACGTCGGCGCGCCGATCTGAATCAGCGCGTTTCGGATTTTTTCCCAGTCGCCGCCGTGCAGATACATCATCATGATTGATCCGACCGCGCATTGTTCGCCGTGAAGCGCTGGTTTTTTTGCGATTCTGTCAAGCGCGTGGCTGAACATGTGTTCCGAGCCGGATGCGGGACGGGAGGAACCGGCAACGCTCATTGCAGCGCCGCTTAAGACGAGTGCTTTGACGGCAATTCTTGCCGAGCTGTCCAGTCCGGGGCGAATCAAATTTGCCGAATTTGTAATCATGTCCGCGCTCATGTACGCCATCATGGCGGCCGAGCGGCTGAACGGTTCGTTCTGGTGTCGGGAAGCCAGTTCCCAGTCCAAAACGGATGTGTAATTGGAAATCACGTCGCCGCATCCGGCGGCCAGCAGGCGGAACGGCGCTTTTGAAATTATTTCAGTGTCGGCAATCACGGCAATCGGCGCCTGCGCTTCAACGGATTCGGATTTTCCTTCCGAATGAATGGACGCGCGCGCCGAAACAATTCCGTCGTGAGAGGCGGCTGTCGGAATGCTGATAAAGGGAACACTGCAGTTTTTGGAAGACAATTTTGCCAAATCAATGGACCGGCCGCTGCCGACGCCTAAGAAGCAGTCGGCTTCAAACGCGCTGCCGGCTTCCGTAATCTTGATAACTTCTTCCGGGGACGCTTTTTCTGAAATGCAGATTTCGCAGTCGCCGCCGTTTTCTTCAACCAGCTCCTTAATTCTGTTTCCGGCAACATCCAACGTGTTTTTTCCCGTCACCAGAAGAACTTTTTTGCTGATTTTCAGCTTGTTTAAAACATCGGGAACTTTGACGAGCATATTTTTGCCGATTAAAACTTCCCGCGGAAATTCCATCCATTTCATGGCGGCCGCATCGTCTTCGCGCCAATCAGCTATCGTTTGCTCTTCATTGTGTATCATAGTCATAATTGCAGCCTTCGCAGTTATTTAAGCTTTTCAATTTTTATCAAATATGGACTTTTAAATATAAAATCTATGGGTTGCCGTGTTTATAGCTGTTCATGACCGTTTTAATTATTTACCAAATAATTATTATAATTCTATGATGTTTGCACCTTTTAAAGATTTTTAAATCTTTTATTTACAATACAAATTTCAAGACTGAAACAGATTAATATCTAATTAATCATATAATTAAATTATCAAATATTAAACAAACCGCCGCCAATCTAAACGATTGAAAAGTATTTTCTTCCGATACGGAGATCCATTATGTCTTTTATTGATTCAGTTATCGCTTTCATCCGGGAATATTACCTTGATCCGATTATCAATGATTCGGGATACAACATTTTTAACACGCTGACGTGGGCGGTTATTTTAGGAATCGCTGTTTATGTTCTGATTTATTTCCTTCAGAAGATGAACATTAAAATTGACGCTAAATCGCTGGGGGCAACGATGCCGTTCGTCATTGCCGGCGCTTCTCTTCGGGTTGTCGCCGACACGGGCGCGGTTTCTCCGCCTTTCAGTTATGTTTTGATTACGCCGAATATTTATTTCTTTGTCTTTTTGGTGACGGCCGCGTGTTTAATCTTTTCGCTGGTGCTTCAGAAATTCAAAGCGGTCAAATCTTTCCATATGCCGTATGCGGTTCTCGGATGCATTTTCATTGTGATTGTCTACTGGGTTTTGTTTTCCGTCGGCACGGTTGTCAACTGGTGGGTGCCGTTTGCGGTTGCAGCTGTCGGAATCGGCGCGGCTTTGCTGGTCGGCGCGGCTGCAAAAGCGGCGGGCAGCACAATCTTTTCCGATAAAACAAATCTGATGCTTCTGGCGGCTCATATGATGGATGCCACCTCCACAGTTATCGGAATTGAAGTTTTCGGCTACATCGAAAAGCATGTTGTTCCGGCTTTCTTGATTGAACTGACGGGAACGGCGCTTGTGATGTACCCGCTGAAGCTGATCATTTTCGTGCTCGTTGTCTGGCTTTTGGATAAAGGACTGGAAAAAGCGGTTGCCGGCGAAAATGAAGCCGAAAAAGAACAGATCGGCCAAATCAAAAATGCGATTAAATTTGTGATTATCATTCTCGGGCTGGCCCCTGGAATCCGAAATTCAATCCGGTTGTTTTTCGGCGTTTAATCTATCAAATATTCGGCAACAATTATATTTGTGCTGTGATATATGTGTAAAAAAATGGCAAAAAACATGAAAGATTCTCCCAATTCAACGTCCGATTCATCATTTTCGGAAGATTCGTTTGAATCTGTGATCGATGATGTTTCGGAATCTGCTTCCGAGTCTGTTTCAAAATCCGCTTTCGAGCTTGATTCGGAATCTGCTCTCGAATTCGATTCGGAATCCGCTTTCGAGCTTGGTTCGGAATCTGCGCCCGAATCCGATTCGGAATCCGCTTTCGATCCTGATTCTGAATCTGCGCCCGAATTCGATTCGGAATCCGCTTTCGACTCTGATTCGGAACTCGCTTTCGAGTTTGATTCGGAAACGTCTGAGCTTGTTTCAGATTCTTCTTTCAAAATGTCGCTTGAGAAATTTCTGTCTCAGGTTTCCGGTCCGTTGTTTTGGTCGTTTTTCATTTTCATGATCTTGATTTTTGTATTTTATGCGCTTTATGTTCTTTCTTTCGTTTTTATACCGATTGATCCGCTTCTTTTTTCGGACCTTTCGGGTTTCTTTGAGTCATTGCCGGCGCCAATATCTGATTTCATGTCTTTTGTGTCGTCTTACCATCTTTCCATCGCGGCTTTCCTGGCATTTTTAAATTTCGTTGCCAGCTTTGCGGATTTCTGTCTTTCCAAAAAACAGATTCGGCCTTATTTGGTTTCTCTGGCGGCATCTTATGAAAAGCCGCTGATCCTGACGGCTGTTTTATTTGTGCTGTCTTTGATTATCGGCTGCATTGCCGGTTCGCTTTATCCCGAAATTATGGCTTACTTTTTCAATTTAAGCGGTCTTCCCGGAGACGATCCGCTCAATCTTGTGTCTTACATCTTTTTCAACAACGTCAGAATTGTTTTCATGCTGATTTTCCTGGGATTCGTTTTCGGAATTCTGCCGGCCGCCATTATTATTGTCAACGGCGTGACAATCGGCCTCGTTTCGGAATATACCGTCAAAGCGGAAGGCATTTTGTTCTTGCTGGTCGGTTTGCTGCCCCACGGAGTTATTGAAATTCCTGTGATTTTACTGGGGTCAAGCGTCGGCTTCGGCCTCGGTATGCAGGCGGCCAAAACAATTTCCGGAAGTTTGCCTTTTTCCGAATTCCGCAAGAGTTTTGTCGACGCCACATGGATTTTCTTCTTGATTGCCGTTCCGCTTCTTTTTATTGCCGCGGTTATTGAAGTTTATGTGACGGGAACACTTCTCAGCATTGCTTTTTAAGGTTTTTTAAAATCTTTTTCATCTCCTTTTCCATTTTTTGCTGCCGCCTGCCGCGCGCGGGATGCATAAATTTTTGAATCCGCCGTGAAAATTCATGCCCGGTTTTAATTTTCGGGCTTTTAATTCCCGGATTTTGAATTTTCGGGTTTTGCCGAACAATTCCTTTTTATAATCTGATTGGATACAGTTATTCTCAAATAGCATCAATTATTTTCAATACAAATTCATTTCATTCTTTCATTTTTTATATTGATATTTTATGAATCGGAAAGTGACATTATGATTTCAAGAAAACAAATTCAAGAAACCGTTGATCAGTATTACAATAATCCCGATCAGATTAAAATCGGAACAATCGCGTCTCACTCGGGACTTGACGTTTGCGACGGCGCCGTTGAGGAAAATTTCAAAACGGTCGCCTACTGCAAAAAAGGCAGAGAACAAACTTACGCGACTTATTTTAAAGCGCAGCGCGACGCACAGGGAAACCTTCTCCGCGGAATCGTTGACGAAGCCGTTGTTTTCAACAGCTTTGATGAGATCTTAAAACCGGAAAACCAGCAGAAAGCAATCGATGACAGCGTTTTGATGGTTCCGAACAGATCTTTGACTTCTTACTGCAGCATCGACGACATTGAAGACAATTTCAAAATCCCGATGATCGGCAGCCGCAACATGCTCAGAAGCGAGGAACGCTCGGAAGCCCAGAGCTACTACTGGATTTTAGAAAAAGCCGGTCTTCCGTTCCCCGAGAAAATTGACAAGCCCGAAGACATCGACGCGCTTGTGATGGTCAAACTCCCGCACGCCGTTAAAACGCTTGAGCGCGGCTTCTTTACCGCCGCCAGCTACGACGAGTTCGTTGAGAAATCCGACGCGCTTCTCAAACAGGGCGTCATCACCGAAGAAGCCCTCAAAGGCGCAAGAATCGAGCGCTACGTCATCGGCCCGGTTTTCAACTTTGACATGTTCTACTCTCCGATTGAAGAAGAAATGTGTCCGCTTGAAATTCTCGGTGTTGACTGGCGCTTTGAAACAAGCCTTGACGGTCACACCCGCCTCCCGGCACCGCAGCAGATGCGCCTCCAGGGCGAGCAGCTGACACCGGAATACACCGTCTGCGGCCACAACTCGGCAACGCTCAGAGAATCTTTGCTTGAAAACGTCTTTGAAATGGCTGAAAAATTCGTTGAAGCCAGCAAGAAACATTACGACCCCGGAATTATCGGTCCGTTCTGTCTCCAAACTTGTGTTGACAAAGACCTGAACTTCTACATTTATGATGTCGCCCCGCGCGTCGGCGGCGGCACCAATGTTCACATGTCAGTCGGACATCCGTACGGGAACACTTTGTGGAGAAAACCGATGAGTACCGGAAGAAGAGTGGCTTATGAAGTGAGACGGGCGTTGGAAAAGGACAGATTGGAAGATATTGTTACCTAAAGTTACTAACGTTTATATATCTCAAACATATTTTTTAATTGTTTATAATTTTGGTAAAATAAGTATCCAAACGAAATTTCATATTTCGCTCGACCGATTCATTTTCGGTCCCTCCCTCGATGCCTGGTGGATACTTTGGCAACTGAAACAATTAATTATGGAGGTCAAACACCATGGCAGAACAAAAACCCATGACTGCAGAAGCAGCAAGGCGCATTCAGTCGAGTGCTGATAAATCTGGTAGCAATCAGAGTTTTAAAGCACGTGCACAAAGTAGTGCGTCTAAGAATCAGAAATAAATTTATGAAAGCAGAAGATTTCTTCTGCTTCTTTCTGATTTTATTTTTATTACAAGTTGACTGATTTGCTAAGTTTTCATTTTTCTAAAACTTTTAGTCATGGTGGTTAATGGTTATGCTTTCTATTTCTTTTCTTAAAGAGCAAATTAAAGAAAATAAATTTGTTAAAACCGAACTTGCTTTTTTCATTGCTTTGATGATATTCCATTTTATTCCGGGAATTAATCAATTAATTGTTGATCGTTTAATCTCCGGGTTAGAAAGCAATATACTGAATATTGCCGGGCAAATTGAATGGTTTGATTTGATTAATGAAACACTGCTTGCGTTTTTGATTGTGCCTTTATATTTTCTTTTTAATGAGGTTTCAGATAACAAAAATGAATTCAAAAAAAGAATCAATCAAACTTTCTGCATCGGGTTTTTGATTTATTTTATAGTATCTGTTTTTGTTTATTTTTATGCTCATTCATTTACAGCATATATGAACGCTCCGGCTGAAAGCATTCTCTATTTGCAAATGGAAACAATCGGGTTCATTATCGGATTTATCAGTTCTTTCATGTATGTTGTTTTCGTTGTTCGGGGCAATTGGAAATATATTATTTCACTGATGGTTGCAAGAGTTGCAATGTTGTCGGTTGGAAATTTCATTTTAATTCCCGAATACGGTGTCATGGGTTTGGCAACAACAAACATTTTGTGTAATTTGATTCTATCAATTGTTTCTTTTGTTCTTCTTTATAAGGATGATTTATTTCAATGGAAACTAATTTTTGAAAAAAAGGCAGGATTTGATTGGGTCAAAGTCGGTATGTTTTCAGGTCTTCAAATTTTTCTTGACAATGCTATTTATGCTCTTATTGTTGTCAGAATGGTCAATGAAGTTTCGTCTGCCGGTATTTATTGGCTGGCAAATAATTTTATTTGGGGATGGCTTTTAATTCCAATAATCGCACTTGCAGAAGTTGTCAAAAGAGATTATCTAAGAGGCTATAAACGAATTCATCATTATCTTTTCATTGTCGGGTGTATTGTTTTTCTTTGGATTCTCAGTGTTCCATTGTGGCCGACAATGTTCGAACATGTAATTCATGCACAAAACCCGACGGCAATTTTGAATGTTTTATACATTCTTGTTCCGTTTTACATTGCTTACTCGATAGCAACTGTTTTTGACAGTGTTTTTGTTTCTGTGGGCAAAACAAAATATTTGTTTGCAATATCGGTTGTTGTCAATATCATCTATTACGGAATTGTTTATACTTTATTTTTGAACGGGTGGTTTACTGCTTCTCTTCACTTTATCATCTTTATGTTCGGAATCGGAATGATCGTTCATTTGATTCTCAGTATCTTCTTTTTCTTTTATTCAAAAAATGGAAAAAAGATGATAGGTTAAAATAATGAGTGAGTGTCATCTTAAAGCGGAATCGGGAGCATGATTTCGTGTGCTTCTTGTTCTTTGTTTTACCCGATTCTTCTTTTAATTTCTTCTTTATTTTTAATCACCCAATGCTTACTCAACCCGACCCACTCTTCAATTTTGACATATTCGGGATGATTCGGATCGGTTTCTTCCAGCATTTTCTCTATTCTCTGTATCAGTTTATCGGCGAAATCCGATTTTAATTCATCGTCGGCGCCGTATGCTTTCAGTGCTCTTTCTCCCTATTCGAATATAATTTCCGAATTCGGCGGCGCGCCGTTTATGCTCGACCACATCGAAAAGATGATGTCTTCCCATCTCTTGCCGAAAGAACATTTATCCCAATCAATCAGCGCAACCGGAACCCCGTTTCGGAATACGATATTGCAGGGGGAGGCATCATGATGACAAAGAACATCGCCGTTTTCGGTCAGCTCGGCAGTGGTGTCATGAATGGTTCTCAAGATTCTCATGATTTCTTCCAATTGGGCGATTGTCATTTCGCCGACTTCCGTCTGGACAACGCCTTCGATATACTCGTAGACTTCTCTGCCCTGTTCGTCGAAGCCGATAAAGCGCTGGCTGTACGGACAGCCTTTTTCCTCTAAAAATGTCAGCATTTCAGAGACAAATAAACTGGATTCTTTTGCCGGCCGCCGGACAGTATTTCCGATTTTGACGACGCCTTGAGTCGACCTTCCGCCTTTCAGATTCCCTCCCATCTCATTCAAAATATAAATTTTCAGAATTTGAATTTTTTGATAACGTGCCGAAAAAATGAAGGATTAGATTCTTTTTGAATTCCGAACGGGTGATTTAAGAATTAAGACGTTTGATTTTAGGGTTTGCAAACCATAAACCTTTAATAATTATTATATATCTTAACAGCACAGATATACCAAAAACTCTGATTGCGCTTATTCTTTCATTCCAAAATTCAGGAAGCGGATAAGCATCAATTTTTTGTTCGAACGCGGAATTTTATTCTTTGATGTTTCTCGCATCAGTTTTTATTCTTAACTCGTTCTGAGGTACTTAATTCAAAATTTAAAAATTTATTCCATTTTATCAAATCATTATCAAAAATTTTATTCAATTTTGTTCAATATTCAAATTTATTCAAATTCATCGTTTCAAGGAATAATGGAAAAATCGAATAACGGAGGAATCACCATGGCACAACCCAGTTTAAATATCGGTATGGTCGGGCACGTCGATCACGGAAAAACGACGCTTGTCAGAGCTTTGTCGGGCGTTTGGACCGACACGCACAGTGAAGAAATTAAAAGAGGTATTTCAATCCGCCTCGGCTATGCGGATACTGTTTTCAGAAAATGCCCGGAATGCCCTGAGCCCCAATGCTACACCGTTGAAAAGAAGTGTACGCACTGCGGTTCCAAAACGGACGAAATCAAAACCGTTTCTTTCGTTGACGCGCCCGGCCACGAAACTTTGATGGCGACAATGCTTTCCGGCGCCGCCATCATGGACGGTGCGATGCTTGTGATTGCGGCCAACGAAACCTGCCCGCAGCCGCAGACAAAGGAACACTTAATGGCGCTCAACGTGATCGGCATCAAGAACATCGTTATTGTTCAGAACAAAATTGACCTTGTTCCCAGAGAACGCGTTTTAGAAAGCTATCAGGAAATCAAAGACTTCGTCAAAGGAACCGTTGCCGAAAACGCGCCGATCATTCCGGTTTCCGCGCAGCAGAACATTAACATTGACGCTTTGATTCAGGCACTTGACACTTACATTCCGCTTCCGGAACACAAATTGGAAAAAGACGCGCAGATGCTGATTGCCAGATCTTTTGACATCAACCACCCCGGCTTCACTTATGAAGATATCAAGGGCGGCGTCATCGGCGGCACTTTAACCCAAGGATCTTTCAAAGAAGGCGACGACGTTGAAATCCGCCCGGGCTTAAAAATCACGTCCGACGGTGTCACGCGCTGGGAGCCGGTTTTTACAAAGATTACGGAAATTCATGCCGGCAAATCCAAAGTCAAGAAAGCTGTTCCCGGCGGCCTTTTGGCGCTCGGAACACAGCTCGACCCGTCTTTGACGAAAGGCGATTCACTCACGGGTCAGGTTGTCGGTGTTCCCGGAACATTGCCGCCGACAAGAGACGGCTTTTTGATGAAGCTGGATCTTTTGAAACGTGTCGTCGGTGTCACAAACGAGTCTGAAATCAATGAAATTAAAACCAGCGAACCGCTGATGCTCAACATCGGAACAGCCACAACCGTCGGCGTTGTCACAAGCGCCCGCAAAGATCTGGCCGAAGTGAAGCTGAAGCGTCCGGTTTGTGTTGAAACAGGCGCGCACGTTGCCATCAGCAGACGCATTGATTCCAGGTGGCGTTTAATCGGTGTCGGTGTCATCGAAGACTGAGGCGGATAATCTTTCTGCCGCCGAATCTTCATCCGGTCCGGGTTATGATTCAAATTCCGCCGTTTTAATTGACACAAACGGCTTTATGATTCCGGTTCAGTTCGGCGTGGACATCTTTTCCGAACTTCGGCGCTTGGGTTTTTCCGAGTTTCTGACAATCTCCGCGGTTGTTTCCGAGCTTGAAAAAATTTCAAAAACCGTTTCGGGAAATGACCGTGTTGCGGCGCGTGTTGCTCTTCAGCTTTCTCAAAAATGCGGTTTGCTTGAGATTGAACACGGCCAAGGCGTTCGGAAATATGCCGACAATATTATTATTGAAGCGGCTGTTAAGCACCCCGTCAGCGTTTTGACAAACGATGCCGGACTCCGCCAAAAGCTGATGAAGCGCGGCGTTCAGGTGATTTCGATGCGTCAGATGAACCGGCTGGATATTATTAATCAAAAATAACACATTATTACATATTCAATGCAGATTGATGCAAGAGTTCATAATCTAAAAACGCTTTTATATCAATTCATTATTTATGCTCATCAAATCAACATTTAAATCTCAATATTTAATTAAGTTTGAATTCAACTCAATTCATTTAATTTAAATCTGAAATTTATTTATTCAATTTATTCATTTACTCATTCGCGTGAATATTCATATCCGGCAGACGGTCTTTGAATGGCGGCCGCCTGTCTAAATCTTCGGAGAACAAAATTTATGTATAAATTAATGACCCTTGTCGACACGGTCCGCATTGATCCGACGCTTCTGGGCGAAGACGTCATGAGCAATGTTAAAAAGGCTTTAAAAACAAAATTGGAAGGAAAAGTTGACAAAAAAATCGGCTGTCTTGTCGCGGTCTGCGATGTCGAAAACATCGGCGAAGGCCACATCCTTTACGGCGACGGCGCTGTTTATTATGACGTCACTTTCAAAGCCATTATGTTCATGCCGGAAAACCAGGAAGTCATCGAAGGCGAAGTTTTGGAAACCGTCAGCTTCGGTGTGTTCGTCGGTATCGGTCCGATGGACGGTCTTCTGCACGTCAGTCAGATTACGGACGAATTCATGTCTTATGATTCCAAGAACGGAAGACTTGTGTCCAAAACCGGCAAGAAAGCGCTCGGTGAAGGCGACCACGTCCGTGCCAGAATCGTTGCGGTCAGCATTAACGAACGCGACCCGCGCGAAAGCAAGATCGGCATGACCATGCGTCAGGCAGCGCTCGGCAGAATCCAGTGGATTGAAGAAGCGCGCGAAAGAAACGGCGGCGTTAAGGGCGGTAAAAAGAAAGATGCGGCTCCCGAAACAGAAACTGCCGAAGAAAATAATTAAATGAATTTTAACTGAATTCAATGAATCTTAAATGAATTTGATGAATTTTTATTCATTATTCATTTATTCTTCATTCATTATTCTTCAATTATTCATTTACTTCAATTATTCATTACTTCAATTATTCATTTACTTCAATTATTCATTTACTTCAATTATTCATTTACTTCATTTATTTTTCAAAATTCCATTAATCTTTAGAAATTTAAAATCAAAAACGAAAAGGAAAAAGGTGAATCATTATGGCAGAAAAAGTATGCAGAAAATGCATGAGACTGATTGTCAATTCTGACACTTGCGAAATCTGCGAATCTTCGGATTTGGCGGAAGAGTGGACAGGTCTTGTGGTCGTTATCGACCCGATGAAATCCGAAATTGCCAAACGGATGAACATTGATTTGGCAGGCAAATACGCATTGAAGGTGCGCTGATTTGGAACTTTTTTTTGACCTTCCGGTCGAGCTTCGCCCGCGGCTGAAAAAGCCGTACGGCAAACTTTTTCCGGGAGACAATCCGTCCGTTGTCGAGCAAATCAAGGATTCCTTGGACGAATCTCTTGTGATTGCCGTCGGCGACGTGACGACTTACAATCTTTTTAAAGCCGGCGTTCGGCCGCGCATTTGTTTTGTGGACCAGTATACGAAAAGAACGGCCGTTACAAAAGCCATTTCTGCCGTTACGTCCCGCACCGATTATGTGAATATTTACGTCAAAAACCCCGCCGGCATGATTTCAAGCGAGATGGTTCTCGCGATTAAAGAAGCCTTGGCATCTCCCGAAAAACACATCTGCATTTGTGTCGACGGTGAAGAAGATTTGGCGACCATTCCCGTCATTGCGCTTTGTGATGCCGGTTCAATCGTTCTTTACGGGCAGCCCGACGAAGGTTTGGTTTGCGTGAAAGTGACGGATGAGAAAAAAGCAGAAATGAATGAAATGCTGAAACTCATTTTTACGGAAAAAAATACGCGCAGCATCAAAACAGACGATCCTGTCTGCAAAGAATTAAAAAATGTTTTGGCCTCGGAACTGAAAGAATTCTTGGCGGATGTTTTTTAAGTTTTGAAAGAATACAAACATCATGTTTTCTTTTCAAATGTCCGATGATCTTGTTTTGAAAAATGTCCGAGACATTATTTTATTCGTTTTTCTCTTATCTGTTTTCATTTTCTTTTTGCTGCTCAACAGCTTTTTTGCCGTTTTGATTTTGCTGTTCGGCAGTTTATTCTATGGCTTTTATTCAAAAAGCCCGATCAAATCTGCACTGCTCGGCTTTTTATTCCCTGCCGTTTTCGTTTTAATTGCTTATCTCATGAACGGCTCCGCCGAAGTTCATCGAATCTTTCCGTTTTATATCATTCTTTTCATCACCGGCTCCCTCTCCGGCCTGTTTGCCGGTTTGCTGAAAGACGGAACGGAAGAAAATCAAAGTTTTAATTTTGTTTGTTTCTTTTTGTCTCTCCTTTTTGCAATGATCGGTTTGGCGCATTTCATCTCGGGAATTAATTGATTCTTATTCCGGCTCTGAAAGTTCGATAAAAACGAGGGTTGGGTTTGAATGTTTTTTAATTTGTGCGGCTCGCGCGCGGGCGGCAGCCGGCAGACGGCAAACGGAAACTGTAAGGTCGCTGCAGAAACGGAAACGGTAAGGTAGCAGCGGCAATCGGAAACGGTAAGGTAGCTGCAGAAACGGAAACGGTAGGTAATCTGTGCCCACGCTCGCGTAGCGAGCGGATGTGATAAAAATGAGATGATGCAACACTGCCGCCCTGCTTGCTGCCGCCCTGCTTGCTGCCGCCCTGCTTGCTGCCGCCCTGCTTGCTGCCGCCCTGCTTGCTGCCGCCCTGCTTGCTGCCGCTTCTGTCTTCTGCCGCCCTTAATTCGAATTGGAGACGATTTATCCGGGTTCTCTGTAATATTTTCCCAAAACGAAACATCGGTTTTCTTCAAATTTTCAAAAAACGAACTCCGTTTTTTTCTTTTTATTTTTTTGGAGGTGGGGAGTTCGGGTTTGATTCTTTCAAAAAACGGATGTTTCGGTTTGCCGGATTTTTCCGGTTTCCTTCCGCTAAAATTAACCAAACAGTTATAACCGATGACAACCTTTTTGAGCCGTTATATCCGACACCCGATCTTTGAATCGGTACTCGGAGGTCCAAATTATGGAAATTAAAATCGTTAAAGACTTAGACAACAAATTGTTAAACCGGAATGAACTGGATTTCACAGTTGAATATGAAGGTCCGACTCCGTCACGCGCAGATGTCAGAAAAAAACTCGCAGCTCTTTTGAACAAAAATGTCGATTTGGTTATTGTCCAGAGAATGGAATCCGAATACGGCCACCAGCTTGCAAAAGGATACGCAAAAGTGTATGAATCCGCCGACCGTATGAAACAGGTCGAACCCGAACACGTTCTTCTCAGAAACACAATGCCTGAAGAACCTGTTGTTGAGGAAGAAGCTGCCGAAGATGCTGAAACACCTGTCGGTGAAGATGCAGCGGCAGAAATGGAAGAACAGGCTGCTGAAGATGCAGCAGAAGAACTTGCGGAGTGAGTGACATGGCAGTGAAAGATTATTACAAAGTCGAAGGCGATAAAGTTACCCGCGTCAACAAATTCTGTCCGAAATGCGGCCCCGGCGTTTTCTTGTCCGAACACAAGAACAGAAACGCATGCGGCAAATGCGGATATACAGAATTTAAAAACTGATTTTTAAAATTATTTTATTATCTCATAAAAGAACTGAATCTTTCAGTTCTTCTCTTTTCATTTTTTAGAATACATTTTTTTTGCTTCGTATATTTTTAGTTTCAGACATTCGTTTTTCTTTCTGCAAAAAATTCATAAAGAAAAAGCGCAAATGAATAACTCGGTTTTAAATGTTTCATTCACGACATTTAATTCCCCCTGTATAGCCTTGTGCCCCAACACAAGGCACTTTCTACTTATTTCCGGTTTTGGATTTGATTTTCAGCAACCGATTTTTACATTTTATTTCGGGTTTTTAATTTTCCTTCAAAGCATTTGGATTTCTTTTCAGGATTATTTCAAGATTATTTTCGGGGTTCTTTAGGATTATTTTCAGGATTATTTTCAGAATTCTTCTCAAGGGTTTTTCAAAATTTCTTTTCAAATCTGCTTTGAATCCCTCTTCGGACAAATTTTCAACAACCTTTATATACAAAAACGGTATCTTTGCGGTATTCTTTATAGATTGTGAACCGGTTTTGCGCCGTTTCCTGAAATGTTTTTTCGGGAAGCGTACGATGCAGGATAAGTTTTTAGTTTTCTTAAAATTTAAGCATCGGACGTGATTGGCAAAATCGGGGAGAAACATTCCCCTCGGGTTTGTAAAGTCTATGACCCTGTCAGTGACTTTTTTATAGAGACGGCAGTCTGTTTATTGCTTTTGCAGCTCTTGCTGCGCATTGCAATAGGTTGTTGCCGTTTTCGTTTCGCAATTTTGTAAAGCCACTCAAGGATTTGAGGTACAGAAAATGGATATCAATATCGATAAAGCATTGATCAAAGCCGTAAAGACAGGAAAAGTCGTTATCGGCTCCAAAAAAGCGATTGAGCTTTCCGCTTCCGGCGACGCGAAGATCATCATCTTGGCAAAGAACTGTCCGGAAGACACTAAAAAGCAAATCGAATCGTCCAATGTTCCCGTCTATGTTTACGACGGAACAAGCAGAGAACTCGGACCGGTCTGCGGTAAACCCTTCATCATCGCCGCAATGGCAATCTTAGACGCCGGCGAATCTGACATTTTGTCACTGGCCGATGCCTGAATTTTATGATTATTGAGAGGATTTTTCCATGAGCGGCATTAAAATCACTTTTGAAGAAATGCAGTACATCGCGCGCTTTGAAGACATCACAAACGCCAAAGTTCTCGACTGTATTGTGGAAAGTGACAGAGTTATCAATGTCATCCAACAAGGCGAAATGGGCCTTGCAATCGGAAAAGGCGGCGAAAATATCGCCCGCGCCAAAAAAGCAATTGATAAGCCCATCGAGCTCGTGGAGTATTCCGATGATCCGGCAGTCTTTATCAAAAATATTTTCGGCTCCGTGATTACGGTCAAAAACGTCGTTTTCAAAGAAATCAACGACAAAAAAGTGGCCGAAGTCGAAGTCGCAGCCAAAGACAAAGGACTCGCAATCGGAAAGAACGGCAAGAATATCGCAAAAGTCAAATTGCTGGCACAAAGACATCACAATATTGACGACGTGATTCTGAAATAAATCAGCGATCATTCTTAAAGCAAAATAACAAAAATCCTCAATCAATCAAGGTTTATCATTCAATGAATTAATCGGAGACTAAACTATGACAAATGGAAACTATGCAGGCCAAATCTTAAAGAAACAAAGATTGAAGGCCAGATGGAAAGACCACGAATACAACAGACGCATGCTCGGTTTGAACGTGAAGGCCGACCCGTTGGGAGGATCTCCCCAGGGCCGCGGCATTGTTCTTGAAAAGATCGGTGTCGAAGCTAAGCAGCCCAACTCCGCTATCCGTAAGTGTGTCAGAATTCAGCTTATCAAGAACGGAAGACAAGTATCGGCATTCTGCCCCGGAGACGGCGCCATCAACTTCATCGACGAACACGACGAAGTGACCGTTGAGAGAATCGGCGGCCGCATGGGCGGTGCAATGGGTGATATTCCCGGCGTCCGTTTCAAAGTGATTGCAGTCAACAACGTTCCGCTCCAGCAGATGGTTATCGGAAGAATGGAAAAACCGAGGAGATGAGACACATGGATGCAAAAATGTTCGGCAAATGGGATCTCACTGAAGTTGAAGTGACCGATCCCGGAATTAAAAGATACGTTTGTTTGAAAGCCGTCACCGTGCCCCACTCCAGCGGCAAGCACGCCAGACAGCAGTTCAACAAATCCGAAATCTCAATCGTTGAGCGTCTCGTCAACAACCTCATGAGATCCGAAAACAATACCGGCAAAAAGCAGGTGGCCATGAGAACCGTCGATGCGGCATTTGACACCATCAACAAGAAGACCGGCAAAAACCCGATTCAAGTGTTGGTTGACGCGATTGCAAACGCAGGTCCGAGAGAAGAAGTCGTCCGTTTGAAGTACGGCGGCATCTCCGTCCCGAAAGCCGTCGACACCGCTCCTCAGAGACGTGTTGACTCCGCGCTTCGCTACATCTGCATCGGCACGCACCAGGCCGCTTTCAAATCCAAGCGCTCTGTCGCCGACTGCCTCGCAACAGAACTCATCGCAGCTTCAAACGCCGACTCCAAAGCATTCTCTGTCAGCAGAAAGGATGCCAAAGAGCGTGTTGCAAAAGCAGCCCGTTAAGCTTTATGCTTTCCCTTTTAGGCTTTTTCGGGATGTGCAAAAAGCCGATTTCATTTATCAATATAATAAAAGACAAAGGTCAGGATTATGGGAAAAAGAAAACAAATGGTTGAGCGTGTGACAGCGATCATGGGCAACCCCGAAATGATTCGCAACATCGGTATTGTCGCTCACATCGACCACGGTAAAACAACACTTTCCGACAACTTACTCAGTGGCGCCGGAATGATTTCATCAGAGCTCGCCGGAAAACAGTTATTCATGGACTCCGACGAAGAAGAACAGGCACGCGGTATCACAATTGACGCGTCCAACGTTTCAATGGTTCACACCTACGACGGCAAAGAATACCTCATCAACCTTATCGACACCCCGGGTCACGTTGACTTCGGCGGTGACGTGACACGCGCGATGCGTGCCGTTGACGGCGCTGTCGTCGTCGTCGACGCGGTTGAAGGAACAATGCCCCAGACCGAAACCGTTCTCAGACAAGCGCTCAGAGAACATGTTCGTCCGGTTTTGTTCATCAACAAAGTCGACCGTCTGATCAATGAACTTCAGGTCGACCCGCAGGAAATGCAGGTCCGTCTCGGAAAACTCATTGACCACGTGAACAAGCTCATCAAGAACATGAACCCCGAGAGATACAAAGACGGATGGCGCGTCGACGCTGCAAACGGCAGTGTCGCATTCGGTTCCGCTCTTTACAACTGGGCCATCAGCGTTCCGATGATGCAGAAAACAAAAATTTCTTTCAATGATGTTTATGACTTCTGTACAGCAGGCGACATGAAGGCACTCGCGCAGAAATGCCCGCTTCACGAAGCCCTCAACGACATGGTTATCGGTCACTTGCCCAACCCTGTTGACGCTCAGAAAGAAAGAGTTAAAGTTATCTGGCACGGCGAGAGAGATTCCGCAATCAGCAAATCCATGAACACTGCAGACCCGAAAGGCGACCTCGCATTCATGGTCACGGACATCTCTATGGATCCGCACGCCGGTGAAGTCGCAACAGGCAGACTTTTCAGCGGCACACTCACCCGCGGTTTGGAAGTTTACACCTCCGGTTCCGCCAAGAAGAGCAGAATCCAGCAGGTCAGTATCTTTATGGGCCCGGAAAGACTTGAAGTCGAAAACATTCCGGCCGGAAACATCGCAGCCGTTACAGGTTTGAAAGAAGCGATCGTCGGTTCCACCATCACAACCCTTGAAGGCATGACGCCGTTTGAAAGCATCAGACACGTCAGCGAACCGGTTATCACTGTTTCCGTCGAAGCCAAGCACACCAAAGACCTTCCGAAACTCGTCGAAGTTCTCAGACAGGTCGCCAAGGAAGACCCGACGCTTCAGATCACTTTGAACGAAGAAACCGGCGAACACTTGATGGCCGGTATGGGCGAGCTTCACTTGGAAGTTATCGCGCACAGAATCGAGCGTGACAAGGGTGTTGAAATCATCACCAACCCGCCGATTGTCGTTTATCGTGAAACCATCAAAAAGAAAGTTGAAAACGTTGAAGGTAAATCCCCCAACAGACACAACCGCTTCTACATTGATGTCGAACCGCTGGACGAAAGAGTCGTCAACCTCATCCGTGAAGGCGAAATCTCCATGAGAATGGAAGAACTCGAAAGACGTGAAAAATTAATGGCAGCAGGCATGGACAAGGATGAAGCCAAGAGCATTGCCGCAATTTACGGCAACAACATCTACCTTGACATGACCAAAGGTATTCAGTACCTCAACGAAACCATGGAATTGGTTTTGGACGGTTTTGAAGAAGTCATGAAAGCCGGTCCGCTCGCAAGAGAGCCCGTCTCTCACGTCAAAGTCGTTCTCCGTGATGCCAAGCTTCACGAAGACGCGATTCACAGAGGTCCCGCACAGGTCATTCCGGCATCCCGTCAGGCCATTCAGGCAGCAATGCTTATGGCAGAAGACACATTGCTTGAACCGTACCAGAAAGTCTTCATCCAGGTGCCCCAAAACAACATGGGCGGCGCCACAAAAGAAATTCAGGGAAGACGCGGCAGCATCATTGACATGCAGAGTGAAGGCGACTTGACCATTATCGAGTCCCGCGCACCTGTCGCAGAGCTCTTCGGATTTGCGGGCGACATCCGTTCCGCAACAGAAGGCCGCGCAATGTGGAGCACCGAATTCGGCGGCTTTGAAACCGTTCCGAATAACCTTGCCTCTGAAATCGTTGCCAAGATCAGAGAAAGAAAAGGCTTGAAGAAGGACCTTCCCAAAGCAGCTGATTACTTGGAAATGTAATGTTCATAACAAAATTCAAAAGTAAAATATTTTGAAAATTCAAAAGTAAAATAAAACTTTGAAAATTCAAAAATGAAATCAAACTTTAAGAATTTGAAATGCAAAAAATTTGAAAATCGAATCAAAAAGAAGCCGAAAATAAACGCTTCAGCATATAAGCGATTGAGCGCCGATTCCGTCGGCGCCCATATCTTTTTATATGTAAGTGTGTTTATTAGAGACTACTTCGAGAATGCCCGCCGTCTGGAGACGATTGGCGAAACGGTTTAATATTGAAATGTTGTTCAGTAATCGGAAAATCTTTCATGTTTTTCACGAGCCGTTTATCATAATCACTTTCGGTGGCACCGATTTTCACGATCATCCAAGATGATTTTAATTAAAAATCCAACGTTTAATACGTATATATCAAAAATAAAGGAGAAATTAATATGGCAGCAGAGAAACCCCACATGAACTTAGCCGTCATTGGTCACATTGACCACGGAAAGTCTACCTTCGTCGGAAGGTTAATGTTCGAAACCGGAGCAGTTCCGCCCCACGTTATCGAAAAATTCAAAGAAGAAGCAAAATTAAAAGGCAAAGAATCCTTCGCATTCGCATGGGTTATGGACTCCCTCAAAGAAGAAAGAGAGAGAGGTATCACAATCGACATTGCACACAAGAGATTCGACACCGACAAATACTACTTCACAGTCGTGGACTGCCCGGGTCACAGAGACTTCGTTAAGAACATGATCACCGGCGCATCCCAGGCCGACGCAGCAGTTCTTGTCGTCGCAGCACCTGACGGTGTTATGGCTCAGACAAAGGAACACATCTTCCTTTCCAAGACACTCGGCATCGGCCAAATGATTGTCGCCATCAACAAGATGGACGCTGTCAAATACGATGAAGCCAGATACAAGGAAGTTATTGAAGAAGTTTCCAAGATCTTGAAAATGATCGGCTTCAAACCCGATGAGATTCCGTTCATCCCGACCTCCGCATTCGAAGGCGACAACATTGCAACAGCAAGCGCAAACACGCCCTGGTACAAAGGCCCCACAGTTCTTGAAGCACTCAACAACTTGAAAGAACCCGAGAAGCCCACCTCCCTTCCGTTAAGAATCCCCGTCGAAGACGCATACACCATTTCCGGTATCGGTACTGTTCCGGTCGGCCGTGTCGAAACAGGTATCATGAAGAAAGGCGACCAGGTCACTTTCATGCCCTCCGGCGCAACCGGTGAAGTGAAGTCCATCGAAATGCACCACGAAGAAATTCCGCAGGCAGTCCCCGGTGACAACATCGGCTGGAGCGTTCGCGGTATCGGCAAGAACGATGTGAGAAGAGGAGATGTTTGCGGTCCGACCGGCGACAAAGCACCCACAGTTGCTGACGAATTTACCGGCCAGATTGTTGTTCTCCAGCACCCGTCCGCAATTACAGTCGGCTACACACCTGTTTTCCACAGCCACACAGCTCAGGTCGCATGTATGTTCATGTCCATCGACAAGAAACTCGACCCGAAAACAGGCCAGCCCAGCGAAGAAAACCCCGCTTTCATCAAGGCCGGTGACGCAGCAATCGTTACCTTCAAGCCCATGAAACCGTTGGTTCTCGAACCCGCAAAAGAAATCCCGCAGCTCGGCAGATTCGCTGTCCGTGATATGGGTATGACCATTGCAGCAGGCGTTTGTCTCAGCGTTAAGAAGAAAGAGTAATTTCTTTCTTCCTAATTTCCTTTTTTTTAGGAGAGTCAAACCATGCAAAAAGCAAGAATCAGATTATCGGGAATCAGCCCCACTGACCTTGACAGCGTCTGCAATCAGGTCAAAGCGATTGCCGAAAGGACAGGCGTCAGCATTTCCGGCCCCGTGCCGCTCCCGACCAAAAAGTTGGTTGTTCCGACCAGAAAAAGCCCGAGCGGCGACGGAACAGCAACCTGGGATCACTGGGAAATGCGCGTCCACAAAAGACTCATCGACCTCGCTGCCGATGAACGTGCCCTTCGTCAATTAATGAGAATTCAAGTACCTAAAGACATTAATATCGAGATTGTTCTCGAAAATTAATTCTTTTACTTTTCTCATCCCTTTTTTATTTTATTATTCTGTTTTTCAATTTCGTTTTATTTTCAATTCTGTTATTTTTCAATTCCGTTATTTTTCAATTCGGTTTTATTCTAATTTCTATCTTATAATTATTATATTATTATCTATCTAGAATATAGTTTTTATAGTTGTTTTACTTAGATTATTAATCACAATTAATCTTCAGGCATTTTTTCCGCAAATTTGTAAAAATCGGGCCTGATTGCATTTGTTAAGCTCTCGGCTTTAATTGTTGTATTATTATTATTGTTATTGTTTTTCCGGCAAGTATTCCGGAATTTATCATTATTTTACTTATACACGTGATTTGAAATGGTTATGAAACGACTCTTTCGGGAAACTTTGATGTCCAAGTTTAAAGCGCTTGAAGCCATCAACATTTTTCTCGGAATATACATTATTTTGGCTTACGCCCTTTTATGGTATTTGGGAACTGTTCCCCAAATCTTTGTTTACACAACGCCGCTGATCGGCATCGTGCTTCTTGTTTATCATATTAAAATGTCTTCCGATCTCAAAAAATCGGTCATCGGAAACGGCAGTCTTTTAAATCTCAGATTTGCTTCTTCAACAGGATTCGCATTTTTGCTATTCCTGCTGGCAATCATCTGCCTGACCGCCGGATGTTTGTTCTCCCGGCAAATCCCGCTGGTTCTTTCCATGCTTTTCGTTTTAGACCACGCGCTTTACATCAGCATTGATAAAAACCAAATCAACCCCAAGAAACAAAAGGAAAATGTTCAGCTGCTTGCAGCAGCATAATCCTTTTTTAATTTCTTTCAGTTTTTAATTTTGTTTTTTTGATTTTGTTTTTTTAATTTTGTTTTTTTAATTTTACTCTTTTTGATTTTACTCTTTTTGATTTTACTCTTTTCGATTTTGTTTTTTCTATTATTATTCATTTTGATTTTATCTTTTTAATTCTTTTAATTTCAATTTTATTTTCATATCTGAAAGAAAAATGAAACATCGTTTTTTCTCAACTTTAAAAAATCCGAACTCCGTTTTTTACTTGAGCTGCTCTTATGATGTTGTTTTTCTGGTTTTATCGGGAGTTCAGGTTTGCCGAAAATTCGAAAACCGATGTTTCGGTTTGAAACAAATACAGCAAACCCCACTCCAAATTACGAATTTCGGGCGACGCGAAGCGGCGAACGAAATCGTAATTTGGAGAGGTTTATCAAAAAAAAATGAAAATTTAAAAGAAAAACCATAACCGTTTGAAATTCAAGTTCACCAATTCTGTTATATGTGTTTTCGTTGAATTCATGGGACGAATCTCCAACGTCTCCTTTTGCTCGCTGGCGCTCACAAAACTCGCCGTTGGAGGTGGTTGTTTTGGTTTTTCAACAATTATTCAAAGAACTGAAACATCATTTTTTTTCAATTTTCAAAAATTTGAACTCCGTTTTTTGCTTGAGCTTCTTTTAGGATATTGTTTTTCGGGTTTTATCGGGAGTTCGGGTTTGCCGAAAATTTGAAAAAACCGATGTTTCGGTTTGAAACAAATACAGCAAACCCCACTCCAAATTACGAATTTCGGGCGACGCGAAGCGGCGAACGAAATCGTAATTTGGAGAGGTTTTCAAAAAAAAATGAAAATTTAAAAGAAAAATCATAACCGTTTGAAATTCAAGTTCACCAATTCTGTTATATGTGTTTTCGTTGAATTCATGGGACGAATCTCCAACGTCTCCTTTTGCTCGCTGGCGCTCACAAAACTCGCCGTTGGAGGTGGTTGTTTTGGTTTTTCAACAATTATTCAAAGAACTGAAACATCATTTTCTCTCAATTTTCAAAAATTTGAACTCCGTTTTTTGCTTGAGCTTCTTTTAGGATATTGTTTTTCGGGTTTTATCGGGAGTTCGGGTTTGCCGAAAATTCGAGAAACCGATGTTTCGGCTTGAAACAAATACATCAAACCCCGCTCCAAATTACGAATTTCAGGCGGCGCGAAGCGGCGAACGAAATCGTAATTTGGAGAGGTTTTCCAAAAAAAGAAAAATTAAAAGAAAAATCGTAAACGTTTGAAATTCAAATTAATGCATCTTGATTTAAACGAAAATCAAAAAGAGAATTAAACAGAAAATTAAAACTGAATCAAACCGAAAATGAAAACAGAATTAAATCGAAAATTGAAACGAATCAAACAGAAAACGAAAAAAGAATTAAATCGAAAATTGAAACGAATCAAAAGAAAATGAAAACAGAATCAAATCGAAAATTAAACCGAATCAAACCGAAAATGAAAACAGAATTAAATCGAAAATTAAAAAGAAATCTAAAAAAATATTAAAAAATATTAAAAAATGAAGTCCTTCCCGGACTTCATGATGTTTTTAAAAATTCATCCGAATTTCTTATGTCTTTTTAATCAAGATTTTTCTCATAATATCGATTGCATGCGCCGTCTGATCGGCAATGTCTCCGATATTGTCAACCAATCGGGAAACGTGATAAACGCCTGCGCCGCCGATTTCATTTTCATGTTCGAAAATCATTTTGAGAACTTTGACTTCAAACATGTCCACTTCATATTCGTTTTTCTCAATTTCCGGAATCTTTGAAACCAGTTTTTGGATCTCGACTTTGCTGTAAGAGGTGGCTTCAATTTTTTCCAAGCCTTTCATTACCTGTTCGTATCCGCGAATGCATTTCATTATCATTCTCATCAATTCGCGCAAACCGTCTTTGATTTCTTCCGGGATATCCGCGGACGGACGCAGCGTCATCCAATGGGCGGCGTTCTGCGCAAGATTGGCAATGCCGTCCTGCGCCTTCAAAAAGGCCATCAAGTCATTGGTGTCCAGCTGAATCACAACAGAATTCGGCAGCACAATTTGAAACTGCTGTTTCATCTTATCGGCATCATATTCCAAATCATCCACAATCTGACGGAATTCTTCCGTTTTGCCGCTGTCGCCCGCCAAGTAAAAATCCAGCATTTCAGAAAGCCTGTCAGCGGTTTCGACGACTTTTTTAGAATGGTCTTCCAATGCATCCATCGGCGAATCCACAAATATGTTTAAAATAGATCTCATGTATCTGTGCGGCATTATCCTCACCTGTTTCCAACCAATCAATTACGTTTTTGTTTCGTTGATTCATTTTATTATAATTAATATTATTTTTATGTACGTTTTCAAAAAGTCCTTTACTGATATAATATTCTTTGCTTCCCGTAAATCTTTTTCATTGAATCTGTCATGAGTCTGTCATGGATCTGTGAATTCTATGAATCTGCGAATTTGCCATGAATCTGCGAATTTGCCATGAATCTGCGAATTTGCCATGAATCTGCGAATTTGCCATGAATCTGTGAATCTGCATCTTTGTCACAAAAAATTCTGCCGCAAAAATTTGCCGCAGAACTTTGTCACAAATCTCAATTTTAAGGTTCTTATTTTAAAGGAAGAACCATTCCAGCGGGAAGAAAATAATCATACAGGTCAATGCCGCCACCGGGACCGTAATGAACCAGGAGCTGACGATGTTTTTGATCACTTTAAAATTCACGCCCGACAAACCGCCGGCAAGACCGACACCGATAACCGCGCCGACCAATGTGTGCGTCGTTGAAATCGGAAGACCGATAAAACTGTGCGCCAAAACCACAGAAGCCGTCGCAAACTGCGCCGAAAAACCGCGCGTCGGCGTCAATTCCGTAATTTTGCTGCCGACCGTGTCAATCACTTTGTAACCCCATGTCGATAAACCGATCACAATACCCACGCCGCCGAGCAAAAGCAAAACCTGAGACAGCGTCAGGACTCCGAATCCGGTATAGCCGTACATTTCAAAAACAGCATAAAGCGGGCCGATTGCGTTGGCCACATCGTTTGAACCGTGCGCAAAGGCAATAAAACAAGCGGTTGCGACCTGAAGCCAAACGAACTTTTTCTCAATGCCCGGAACATTCTCGGAATTGACCAAGAATCTTTTCCGGACGAAGTAAAAGATGACGTACGCCAAAGCAGCGCCAATAAACGGTGACAAAAACCAGCTGGCGACAATATTGATCAAAACAGGCCAATGAATGTCTGCAAAAGTAATATATCCGTAAAAAACACAGATGATTCCGAAACCGAGGACGGATCCGACAATTGAGTGTGTTGTCGAAACAGGAAGGTTGTAAAACGTCGCCAATGTAATCCAAAAGGCGGCGGCCAAAATTGCGGCCAGCATGCCGACCGTCACAATCAGAGGACTGATTTCTATAATTTTATCCAGAGGAACGATGCCTTTGGCGATTGTTCCCGTCACATTGCCGCCGAATAACAATGCCCCGGCGAGTTCAAAAATGGCTGCCAAAACAATCACTTGTTTGATTGTCAGCGATTTTGAACCGACCGATGTTCCCATTGCATTTGCGAGGTCATTGGCACCGATATTCCAAGCCATATAAAAGCCGGCTAAAACCAGTGCAATGCCAAGTATTATATCCATTTATTTTCTCCGTATATCCAAATTCGAATAAAATATATTTGTTATTATCTTGTAAGAAATACAATGAGAAACATGGGAATGGTTATAAATTTTATTTTCGTAGAATATATATTCTCAATATGCCTTCTCATTCATAAAAAATAATCTTCAAAAAAATCAATTCATCCGCTGTTGAAAAAATATGACATCTCCCGACAAAACCGATCCGAAAAATATTGTTTTAATCGGCATGCCCGGCTCCGGCAAAAGCACGTCCGGCGTTTTGCTTGCAAAGTCTCTCGGTCTTTCTTTTTTAGACACGGATCTGCTGATTCAGCAGCAGGAAAAAAATCTGCTTCAAAATCTGGTGGACGCTGCCGGTTTTTCAGGCTTCATTGAAACGGAAGAAAAAATCGTTTCTCAAATCCGCGCCGAAAATTGCGTCATTTCAACCGGCGGCAGCGTCGTTTACAGCGAAAAAGCCATGGCGCATCTCCAAGAAATCGGCGTCATCATTTACCTGGACGTTTCCTTCCCCGAAATCATGCGCCGCATTCAAAACATTTCAACGCGCGGCATTGCTCTAAAAGAAAACCAAAGCTTGGAAAACCTTTACAAAGAACGTCTTCCGCTCTATGAAAAATATGCCGGTATCACAATTTCGGGCGACAACAAAACAATCGAAGAATTGGTGACCGAAATCGCCGAAAAAGTTCGGAAAATGACGGCCTGATTCCGAATATTTCTCAAAATCCGACTTCCGTTTGATTTGTTTTTGAAATCCGATCTCTGTTTGATTTGTTTTTGAAATCCGATCCGTTCGCGCGCGGCGGGCGGTCGGAGGCACGACACAGCTTGAAAATGAACATATAAATCCAAAAAGAAAATCGTAAAAAATGAATAAAAATTCAAAAAATGAATGGAAATCCAAAAAATGAATAAGAAAACCGTAAAAAACGAATAAAAAAACATAAAAAACGAATAAAAAAACAAAAAACGAATTAAGAAAAACCTAAAAAATCAAAGGAAAACCGTAAAAAATCAAAAAGAAATTTTAAAAACGGGACGCCATTCGTTATGACATCCGTTTTTAATTTCTGTTTCATTTATTTTATTCTTCTCTTCTCACCTTGACCCTTTCTTATTTTTACTGTTTTGTAAAAGTAATCGCCGCATATCCGACGACAGCCGTTTCACGCGATTCTTTTTCTTCATTGCTGGTTCTGTATTCCAGCAATTTTGCTTCGGCGTTCATTGCTTTTGCCGCCATCATTAAAACGGCAATCGGGCCGTAGCCGCAAAGGCTTGAATCATTTTTCTCAATGAAATCATAAAACGCGTCAACATCCAACGATTCGATAATCTTAATGATTGCTTCGTCATGCTCTTTGGCGAATTCTTCGGGCACATAATGAGAAAAATCGCTTGAGGCAATCACGGCAATTTTTAATTTTTCTTCATAATTCTCTTTTTTGACGTAAATCTCTTCTTTCAAAACAGGAATTAAAACCGATGCAATCGCTTCGGCAGCCGCTTTATTCTGGTCTCCCATCACAATCGGGAAAATCTTAAACGGCTCATCTCCCATTTTTCGCTGCAGGAACGGCACAATCACTTCAACGGAATGTTCTCTCTCGTGAGCGCTTTCGTCGCGAACAATCCAAGTGCCGTCGAAAATACGCCCCAAATATTTGTCGGTTTCAACGACGCCGAGAGGCGTTTTCCAATCCTCTTGCGAATAGGCGAGCGCTTCGCCGAGCCCGGTATGATTGGAGCCGATAATCACGTATGTGTCGGCTTCCATAATTGAGCCGATTGCAGCGGCCGCAGTTTTTCCGGAAAAAATATATCCTGCATGCGGGCAAACAGCGCCGAAAGTTTTATCGGAATATTTCGTTTTGTCTTTCGCTGCCGAATACAAACGATCCACTTCTTTTTGTAATCCGTTTTCATCGGGATCATAAAAAAGTCCCGAGACGACCGGTTCTCTCATTTTGTTTTCCTCCAAGGGTTTTTTCAATTCCGGAAAATATGCAAAATCCGAAAGCGGCATTTCATTCATGCTTTTGCTTTTCATAAATCATAATTTGCCGCAGAATTTCACGAACCGCGGCAGATGAAGCAATTTCAAATGCAATCTATATTATTATTCGAATGATTATATATTTTGCGTAAATTGAAAAAAAGAAAGAATCGTTTTTGAATTATCGAAGTTTGAATTATTGAGCCGTTTTAAATTATTGAACTGTTTTGAATTATTGAATTGTTTTGAATATTGAATTGTTTTGAATATTGAATTGTTTTGAATATTGAATTGTTTTGAATATTGAATTGTTTTGAATATTGAATTGTTTTGAATTATTGAATTGTTTTGAATATTGAATTGTTTTGAATTATTGAATTGTTTTGAATTTTGAATGTTTTGAATTTTGAATGTTTTGAATTATTGAATTGTTTTGAATTATTGAACTGTTTTAAATTATTGAACTGTTTTAAATTATTGAACTGTTTTAAATTATTGAACTGTTTTGAATTATTGAAGTTTTGAATTATTGAGTTTTGAATTATTGAGTTTTGAATTATTGAATTGTTTTGAATTATTCCTCCGGCTCATCGCCGCCTTTTTCTCTCAAATTAAAGCCGACGCCGTATTCTTCAACAGATTCGCGGTCGTTTAATATCGGAATATTGTTTCTTTCCAAAATCTCGGCAACACGCCTGCGGTCCGGTCCGCGCATGGATTTTTTGTCAAAAAATGCGAGATTTGATTTCGTTTTTTCAAAGGCTTTTAAAATCACTTCTTCGGTGAGTGTTTCCAGCTGGTATTTCGGAAACATATGCCCGTAAGCAAGTTTTGTTCGGAACAAACTGATTGTTTGGCGGTCGCCGTAATGCCCGCCGCCGAAAGCAACGGCAGTGGTGTTGTTTTCCAAAAGTTTTGCTTCGCAGGAGATTCTTTCATCGGAATCATTGACATTATTTTGATCGGCCAGTGAAAGAACGGCTTTGGCGACAACAAGTCCGGGTTTCGGATCAGCCCATTCTTTTTCCGTGCTGCCGATTTCAACAAACAGTGACGGCGTTTCCAGTTCCGTCGGTCCGTGATGCGTGACTTCAAACGTGACATCGTAGTCGAGTCCGGTTTCAATATTGAGCCGATCCATCACTAAAATCAGTTTCTTCATGGCAAGCGGCGCCGGCGTGCAAAGCGAAAACGGATGCCCGCCGTAATCGGCGGCCGCATAATTTCCGGACGGATGAGCCGTCAGCGCTTTTGTTTCGCTTTGGCTTTTGTGTTTGGAGAGGAAAACGATTAAATCACTTTCATAACCCAAAAATTCCAGGCGCTTGTCCAAATAATCCTGAAAAATGATTCTGCCGTCGATGAGAAACATCCGAAGCAGCGTGTCTCCTCTTTGAAGTTCGTAAATTTCGGTGAACAGATTGGACAGCTCTTTGCCTTTGTCTTCCGTATACAAAACGGATGTTGTGATTTTGTATTTTTCAAGCGCTTCTTTCATTTTTTCAGCCGGCGGCAAATCCGCTTTTTCCCAGGACTCAAGCTCCAGGAGGCGGTCTTTAATGTTCACGCTTGCCAAATCCGGCAGACAGCACATCAGTGTGATGGTTTTTGTTTTTGTCATAAAAGTCACTGCAGAATTTTCATAATTTTTAAACAATTAAAAAACAATAAAAAAGAATTAAATTCCTCTTGAATAAAAAAATAACGAATTGGAAATAATGAATCGGAAATACTGATTCAAAAACAGATGAAATAATGAAAGTGTGAATCCGGTCACAGGATCATAATCTGATACAGGTTTCGGATTCACAATCTAATACAAGTTTGGGATTCTTAATCAAATTCAGCCGATCAGGAAATCCAAAATGTCTAATCCCATCGAATTCTGTGCTTTGTAAAGTTCCGTAAAGCCGCAGTCGGTGCAGCTGACGGTGATGAATTTCTTATTTTGGACATTAAACATTTTCGTAAATGTTCCGCCGGTTGCCTGAAACTGATCGCTTGTAAAGTGGTTGCAGCCGCATTTCGGACAAACGTATTGATGTTTTTCCATTTTTTCATCCTCGGTTTCTATTAATCCGTAATTCAATGCAAATTAAGCCGTGATGATTGTTCCGGCACATTCTTTCTGCGGCCCTTTTTCTTCGCCTTCAATGATCTGCATCAATGTTTTCGGGTCTCTGCCGTCCAAAACGATTGTCCGGATGCCGCTTCTCTCAATCAGTTTGCAGGCGATCGGATCAATCGGTGATTTCGAACCCGCTTTCAGGGAGGTTTCGCCGGACATTCTGACCAATTCACTTCCCGTGAGTGTTTTATATTTAACGGCGTTTTTGTCGGTGTTCGGGTCGGCGGAATAAATGCCGTCAACGGATGTCGGAATCAGGAACAAATCTGCACCGAGGTATTCCGAGAGCGCGGCGGAAACCGCATCTGTTGTCTGCCCCGGGAGAACGCCGCCCATCACGATGATTTTGCCGGATTCCGCGGCAACGGCGGCTTCATTGTAATTGACCGGAACTTCCGGGTAAGCCGCTTTTCCGAGCGCGGAAATTAAAAGTTTTGCATTGATGCGTGTGACATCAATTCCGATAAAATCACAGGTCACTTCATCCGCGCCGATGCCGCGCGCCGCTTCAATATATCTGCGGGCATAAACACCGCCGCCGACAACCAAAAGGAGTTTGTGTTTTTCAGAAATTTTTGAAATGGCATCCGCATACGTTTTAAACCGTTCGGAATCCAAGTCGCCTGCTAAAATAGAACCGCCGAGAGACATAACGATGAACATAAATTTTCTTCCTGATTTTAAAAAATGATTGATTGTTTTTAGTTTAATTTTAATTTTAATTTTAATTTTAGTTTTAATTTTAGTTTTAATTTTAGTTTTAATTTCATTTATTTAAATACGAATTCAAACAATTACAAAGCAGGACTAAATTTTTAAATCTATCGTCGGTTTTAAAAATCAGACGGTTTTAAATTCGATTTAAACTCAATCGGTTTAACGGTTTTAAATGCGGTTTAAAAGTCATGAAAAATCGTTCTAAATCAGGGAAAAAGGTTAAAAGGTTGCATTTGTTCTTTGAATCACAATTACAAATTACAAAAACGAATCCAAAAGAAAAGAGGATAAAATATGGCAGACGAAAACTCAGAATTTCAAATCACAGAGGGTCAGGCGGAAGAAGATCTTTTTGCGGACGATTCCGGCTGCGCGGGATGCAGCGGATGTGACAGCGGCGAGACAATCGAATTGAATGAATTTGAAGACGAAGCGGACCGCGGCATTTTGCTCCACCAGCTGGCCGAGCGCGAAAAAGCGCTTGAATATTATGACGGCATTATTGCGGAAAATCCGGACAACGGAGACGCCTGGTACAACAAAGGCTTAACCCTTCACGGTCTCAGCCGTTTTTATGAAGCGATTGACGCTTACGACACAGCAGTCAAACTCAATCCCGCGGACAGCGACGCTTATTACAACAAAGGCGTGATTCAGTCCGAACTCGGTTTTTATCAGGAATCCATTGAAAGCTACGACAAAGCTTATGAAGCCGATAACGAAAATATTGACGCCGTTTTCAACAAGGCAACCGCTCTTCTTCAGCTCAAAGAATACGAAGAAGCCGTCAAAACTTACGATCTGATTCTTGAAAAAGAAAAAACCAATTTCAATGCCGCCTACAACAAAGCGCTTGCTTTGGTTCAGCTGGAAAAGTATGATGCAGCGATTGACGCGTTTGACGCGGTGATTCAAATCGATCCGAGCAGCAAAGAAGCCTGGTACGACAAAGCGCATCTCCTTCTCAAAATCGGCAGCACGGAAGATGCCAAAGAAGCGTTCAACACCACTTTGAAATTAATTCCGGACCTTCCCGACTCCTGGTTCAGAATCGGCGGCATTTTGGCAGCCGTTGGCGAAAAGGAACAAAGTTTGAAATTCCTTCGAAAAGCCATTAACGCAAAAGCAGAATCCAGAGAGTGGGCCAAAGAAGATCTGGATTACATGCCGCTTTGGGATGATCCCGATTTCCTGAAAGTCATTTCCGAAAGCGAAACCGAAATCAAAGCCGCAATTCAGCCGGCCGAATAATTTTCCGTCTTTAAACTTTATTTTCAAAGAGGCAGAACATGACGCAAAAACCGTCCCGCAAAGATTTAATGAGCGAAGATAAATTTTGGGAAATCATCGAACTTTCCAAATCGGATGACCCGCAGGATCAATTGGACAATTTGATTGACCTGCTTTCCGATATGACGGCCGACGATATTTTAGGATTCGATTACCAGCTGGACAAGCATTTGGAAAAGTCTTACAACCCGGAATTATGGGCGGCGGCATACATTGTCTGCGGCGGCTGTTCGGACGACGGCTTTGATTATTTCCGCGCGTGGCTGGTTTCAAAAGGCCGCGATGCTTATGAAAACGCGCTTGAGAATCCCGATTCATTGATTGATGTTTTCAAAGACATGGACGAAACCGATTTCCCGGAAAACGAAGAAATCCTTTACGCGGCGCTGGACGCTTACGACGAATTGACGGGAAAAGAAGACTTCTACGAAGTTTTAGACTCTTATGACGACGGTTTTGAAATTCTCGAAATCGAATTGAATTGGGACGAAGACGATCCGAAAACGCTGGAAGCGATTTGCCCGAAATTGTTTGAAAGATATTATGAAGATCCCTTCTGCTGAAAAACAGACTCACAGCGCGGACAAAAACCGAACGGCGCTGTCTTCGGCCTTGCTGAACTGGTATGACGAACACGGGCGCGATCTTCCGTGGCGCGTCCGCGGCGCGCATCCGAACCCTTACATGGTTTGGATTTCAGAAATCATGCTTCAGCAAACGACGGTTAAAACCGTCATTCCTTATTTTTACCGTTTTTTGGAAAGATTTCCGGATATTTTTGCGCTTGCAGATGCGGATATCGAAGATGTTTTTCTGATGTGGCAGGGCTTGGGCTATTACACGCGCGCCCGAAAACTTCACGAATGCGCGCAATTTTTGGTTCAAAACAACGACGGCCGGTTTCCCGAAACTTATGCCGAGCTGCTGAAACTTCCCGGCATCGGCCCTTACACGGCCGCCAGCATATCCTCGCTTGCATTTGATAAACGGGAAGCGGTTGTCGACGGAAATGTGATCCGCGTCATTTCAAGGCTTTACGGAATCACGGAAAACACGGCCGTCAGCTTGCCCGAAATTAAAGAAAAAGCGCAGAATCTGATGTCTGAAACGCGGGCGGCTGATTACACTTCCGCGATCATGGATCTCGGCGCAACCGTCTGCACGCCGAAAAATCCGGATTGTTCCGCCTGTCCGTTTGAAAAAGAATGCGAAGCGCTTGCACAAAATTTGGTTGAAGAAATTCCGAAAATTGAAAAGCTGCAGAAGATCGGCAAAACGGGGAAATTATTTTGGATTGAAAACGAATCCGGAGACGTTTTGATTCGAAAGCGGACTGAAAAAGGACTGCTTCACGGGCTGACTGAGTTTCCGTGGGAAGCTGCCGCCGGCGGCCGCGAAATGCTCGGCGAAATTCCGTTTCCGATAACGGGCGCCGATTGGATTGAAACCGGCAAAAGTGTCAGGCACGTTTTTACACACATTAATCTGACCCTGGAAATTTATCAAACAACAGTTGGTTCTCCCCAAAGTTTTGAAAATTTGAAAAAATATGGCGGAGAATTCGTTTCCAAAGACAATTTTAAAGATTATCCGTTTTCAACTTTAATGAAAAAAGTCATCAAAGAGATTGAATCTGATTCCGATTCAAAAAATAAAAAAACAAACCATAAAAAAACAAACCATAAAAAAACAAACCATAAAAAGACAAACCAAAATAAAAAGGTAAACCAAAGTGAAAAGACAGACCAAAGTAAAAAGACAGGCCAAAGTAAAAAATCTCAAAACAAAACAAATAAAACACTTTCCGATTTCTGAAATCTTCAGCTTAAGTCGGGGAATGAATTTATAAATTAAGTTGCATTTACTTTTTTGGTTTTTCAATTATTATTGATATTTTTACGATTTTGGTGTTTTATTGATGATTACAAGTTCTGCGCCCGGCAAAATTTTCTTATTCGGCGAACACGCTGTTGTTTACGGTAAGACCGCGATTGCCTGTGCGATTGATTTGCGCGCACATGTGACGGTTGAGGAAGCGCCGTCGATTCAAATGAAAGGCCCGGGAGGCAGTATTGATTTGAATCCGCGCAAACACCCTTACATTTATTCTGTTGTCGAGCGGTTCAAAGATCTGACGGACGTGACGGGTGTCAACATCGATATTCACTCCGACATTCCGGTCGGCTCGGGGCTCGGGTCGTCGGCGGCCGTTACGATTGCAACCATCAAAGCGCTGGATGCGTATTACGGGACGAATCTGTCGCTTGAAGACATCGCGCATATGGGACACCAAGTGGAATCGGAAGTGCAGGGACGCGCCAGCCCGACAGACACGTTTGTTTCAACGTTCGGCGGCATGGTCCAGATTCCGGATCGCAAAAAGCTCGGATTTTACGACATGCTTATCGTGATCGGAAACACCGGAAAATTTTCCTCCACCCGCAAAATCGTCTCCAACGTCGCGGCGCTTAAGGAAAGACACCCGGCAGTCATCGGCCAAATTATGGACACAATCAGCGCAATTTCCGAAACCGGAATCGAATTTATTCAGGAAGGCGATTTTCATACGGTCGGCGAACTGATGAACATCAATCAGGGACTTTTGGATTCAATCGGCGTCGGCTCCAAAGAGCTTTCCGAATTGGTTTATGCGTCCCGGAAAGCAGGGGCGCTCGGCTCTAAGATTACGGGTGCGGGCGGCGGCGGCTGTATGATTGCGCTGTGCGAGCACAAAAATCTGTCACGCGTGGCGCATGCCATTAAGCGCGCGGGCGGCGATTCATTCATCTGCCGAACCACACACGCCGGTGTCCGAATCGAATCGAAATAATTCAATTTCATCATCAATCTCATCATCACTTTCATCATCACTTTCATATTAAATTCCATTCTTATCATCACATTATTATTATCAATCTTATCATCCATTCATTTTCATTATTATCAATTATTCACTTCGGCAAGGGAAATAAATGACTTCAAATTCCGACATTACGGTTTTAAAAGTGGGCGGCAGCGCCGTAACAGATAAAAATGCGGCCGCCGGGTCGGCAAAATCCGATGAAATGGAACGAATCGCCAAAGAAATAGCGGGGTTTTCGGGAAAACTCGTGATTGTTCACGGCGCGGGCTCTTACGGTCATGTTTATGCGAAAGAATACGGGCTTGACAAAGGCTTTCATGAAGAAGGTTTTTTGAAAACCCATGATTCCGTTCGCGAACTCAATGAAATGATTGTTCGGACTTTAAGGGCGGAAGGCATCCCGGCGGTTCCTTTGAATCCGCTTTCTTTTTCATTGTGCGAAGACGGAAGGCTTGTTTCTCTTTACACCGCCCAGATTGCCGAAATGCTGAAACACAATTTGGTTCCGGTTCTGCACGGCGATGTTTGCATGGACACTGTCCGCGGGTCTTGTATTTTGTCGGGTGACCAGTCTTTGCCGTATGTGGCGGCCGCGCTTTCCGCCAAACGCGTCGGACTCGGGTCGGCAACGGACGGCGTTTTGGATTCAAACGGACAGACGATTCCGAAAATTACGCCGAATACTTTTGATTCCGTCAAACAGCATATCGGCGGCTCGGCGGGAACGGACGTGACAGGCGGAATGCTCGGGAAAGTGTCGGAAATCTTGGACCTCGCGGAAAAAACAGGCATTGAATCCTGCATTTTTAACGCCAATACGCCGGGGAGTGTCGCTGCTTATTTAAAAGGAGAAACGGTCGGAACAATCATTTGCAAGGATGACTGACATTTCAATCAATTCATTTTCATTCAAATTTTAAAAGTATCAGTTTGTATCAATTTGTATCAATTCAGATGTAAATTCAAATGCTTCTGATGTGTAATTCAGATGCAGTCTGAATAATTCAAGTACATTCGGGTGTATAATTCAGGTGTATATTTGTAATTCGTATCATTGTAAATTTATGATACATTCAGATGTAAATTCAAATGATCTTACCTATCATTTAATTATTACAACCGCATTTATTCATCAAATTTTTAATTTTATTATATTTTATTATTTTAGAAATTTAATTATTATAAAGGAGTTTTATTATGACTGAAGAAATTTTTGAAAAAGGCATCGCCATGAACCTTGCCGATATGGTTGAGTATTCCGAAGGCGGTGTCATAAGCAAGCAAGTGTTAAAGAACGATTCGGGAAATATCACGTTATTTTCTTTTGATAAAGGCCAGGGTTTAAGCGAACACACCGCTCCGTTTGACGCTGTCGTCCAAATCTTGGACGGAAAAGCTCAGATTACAATCGGCGGAAATCCGGTTTTGCTGGAAAAAGGGCAGACAATTATTATGCCGGCAAACATTTCGCATGCGCTTTACGCGGTTGAAAAGTTTAAAATGCTGCTCACTATGATCAGAGGTTAAAAATATCTGAGGTTAAAAATATCAGAGGTTAAAATTTTCATTTTTTCAAAAAATGATTTTTTAATCTTTCAGACAGTTTAAAACTCTTTTAAACTGTTTACACGGCAGCAACAGTAATTTCTCTGTTTCTTCTGTGAATTGTTTATATACTATTACCGAGTAGGTTATTTCTAGAAAATCAGTCTTAATGAATGGAAATTTCAAATTTGGAAAATTTTAATCCCTGTTTACGGGTGACATCCGGAGCATAAAAATGGAACACGAAACATCACGCAGAAAAATAGAGCATTTGGAGCTTTGCGCCCGATGCCATGTTGAATCCCGCAAGGTGAGCGCCGGTTTTGAAGATGTGACTTTGGTCCATCGCGCGCTTCCCGAGATTTCAATGCATGATATTGATATGTCCGTTGATTTTTTCGGCAAAACTTTATCTTTTCCTTTTTTGATTGCATCCATTACGGGCGGACACCCCGAGACGACGAAAATTAATGCGGCGCTTGCAGAAGCGGCGGAAACGGTCGGTATCGGTATCGGTGTCGGCAGCCAAAGGGCGGCGATTGACGACCCGAAACAGACTGATTCTTTTAAAATTGTCCGCGAAAAAGCGCCGACGACTTTTGTTTACGGAAACATCGGCGCGGCGCAGATCAAAGAATACGGAACGGAAAAAGTGAATTCTCTTGTTTCGATGATTGACGCGGACGCGATTGCGGTTCATTTGAATTTCCTGCAGGAAGCCATCCAGCCGGAAGGCGACATCGATGCAAGCGGCTGTTTGGAAATGATTGAAAAAATCTGTGCGGCCGCAGACGTTCCGGTGATTGCGAAAGAAACCGGCGCGGGCATTTCACGCGAAGACGCGCTTTTACTGAAAAAAGCGGGTGTTGCAGCGATTGATGTCGGCGGCGTCGGCGGAACCAGCTGGTCCGGTGTCGAAGTTTACCGCGCCCGCATGGATAAAGACAAGCTGGGCGAGCATTTAGGCGAACTGTTCTGGGATTTCGGTATTCCGACCGTTTCCAGTTTGATTGAATGTAAAGTGGTGGTTCCGGTGATTGCAACCGGCGGCGTCCGAACAGGCGTCGACATTGCAAAATCCGTTGCGCTCGGAGCGGTTGCCGCAGGGGCTGCGCTGCCGTTCGTTGAGCCGGCATTTAAAGGCGCGGATGCGGTGGCGGACAGCCTTCGCTTAATGGAGCAGGAATTAAAAGCCTCCATGTTTTTAACAGGCTGCGCAAATGTGAAAGCCCTTTCTCAAACACCGGCGGTCGTGACCGGAAAGACGCGCGACTATTTGACAAGCCGCGGATTCAGCGTGAGCGATTACGCCAACAAAGAAATTCTTTAAAATAAGACGCTGTTCGAATTCGAATTATTTGAAAAGATTCGATTCGGGCCAAAACTGTTTGAATATGTGACAAACAGACTTCGGGCAGATCAGTGATATGACATTCATCTCTAATTAGCATTTAAAAAAGATTCAATTTTTTAAGGATCAAAAGGAAAATCAGTTTAAAATTCAATCTGCATTAAATCTAAAATTAAAAAATTAAAAAATTTTAAAAATTAAAAAAATCTTAAAAAATAAAAAATTAGATTCAAATCTAAATTATACTCAAAAATTCATTATTTAAATTCAAATTAAAGGAACTATAAAAATGGAAGATATAGGAATTGTCGCCGTAGGCGGTTATAACGAAATGGGCCGTAACATGACGGCCGTAGTTGTCGGCGAAGATATTGTTATTTTAGACATGGGCATCCGCTTAGACCGTGTCCAGATTCACGAAGATGCGGAAATCGACCGCATGCACTCTCTTGAATTAATCGATATGGGCGCAATCCCGGACGACACAATTATGAGAGACGTGAACGGAACGGTCCGCGCCATTGTGTGCACACACGGTCACTTGGACCACATCGGTGCGATCCCGAAGCTGGCGCACCGCTACAACGCACCGATCATCTCAACACCGTATACGACCGCGCTTATCCGCCAGCAGATTGACGAAGAGAAGAAATTCAAAGTCAACAATCCGCTGATTGCGCTCAAAGCCGGCGGCACATACGAAATTACGGAAGACATCAGCGTTGAATTTGTCAGCATTCCGCACAGCATTGTGGACAGCGTGATTGCGGTCATTCACACGCCGTACGGTTCCGTGATGTACGCCTGCGACTTTAAACTGGACCGCGCACCGACAATCGGCGAGTCTCCCAACTTCGAAGTTTTAAAAAGACTCGGCCGTGACGGTGTTTTGGCCATGATTACCGAGACCACAAACAGTGCCCGTTCCGGTAAAACGCCGTCCGAGACGATTGCCAAAGAAATGCTCCGCGACGTTCTTTTGGGAACGGAAGAATCTCACGTCGGCATGATCGTGACGACTTTTGCTTCTCACATCGCTCGTTTGAATGCGATTATTGAAATCGCCGAAGAAATGGGCAGAATCCCGGTGTTTATGGGACGCTCGATGGAGAAATATTTGCTTGCGGCACACGATTTGGGATACATTACGCTTCCCGACGACGTTGAAATTTACGGCCAGAGAAAAGATGTCGACCGTGCTTTGAAAAAGATTATGGAAGACGGCAAGGAAAAGTATCTGCCTGTCGTGACCGGTCACCAGGGCGAGCCCGGTTCCATTTTGGTCCGCATCGCAAACGGGGAAACGCCTTTTCAGGTGGCTTCCGGCGACCGCGTGATTTTCTCGGCAAACATTATTCCGAGTCCGATGACGCGCGCCAACCGCTATGCGCTTGAGACCAAATTGAAGATGCGCGGCGCCAGAATTTACGACGACGTTCACGTTTCCGGCCACGCTTACCGTGAAGACCACTGGGAAATGCTCAGGATGGTCCAGCCGACGCACGTCATTCCGGCTCACGGCGACTTGGCGATGCACAGCGCTTACATTGAAATGGCCGAAGATGCCGGCTACGTTCTCGGCGAGACGGTTCACCTTTTAAGAAACGGGGAAATTCTTTTCCTCGAACCTTAATTTTTTAATTTTAAATTTAATTTTTAAATTCAGGTTCTTAATCTCAATTCAATCTTAATTTCAATTCAATCTTAATTTAATCAAATTTTAATCAATTTAATCAAATTTTAATCAATTATAAATCAATTATAAATCAAATTTTCAATCTTATTTAAATTCAAATTTTCAAATTCTTAAATTAAAATTCTTAAAATTTTCAATTTTCTTAATTTTTTGAATTACCGGAGTTTTATAATGACTGTTGTTGATGAAATTAAAAAATTATCCGTTCCCGTCGACGAAGCGATTGATGGTTTGCTTCCCGTTAAGAAACCTGAAGGCCTTTACGAAGCTTCCCGCCATATTGTAAAAGCCGGCGGCAAAAGGCTCAGGCCTGCGGTTTTGCTGGCAAGCGCCGAAGCGGTCGGCGGCGACATCCAAAAGGCTGTTCCGGCTGCGGTCGCTGTTGAATTAATGCACACATTCACATTGGTTCACGATGACATTATGGACAACGATCCCGTTCGCCGCGGTCTTCCCGCCGTTCACACAGTTTGGGGCGAAGCGGGCGGCATTTTAGCCGGCGACACGCTTTATTCTAAAGCGATTGAAATTATTACGACAGCCGACAACGATCCCGCACGTCTTTTAAAATCCGCGAACATCCTTTCCAGAACATGCGTTGAAGTTTGCGAAGGTCAATGGCTTGACATTGACTTTGAAAACCGTGATTCGGTTTCTGCCGACGAATATTTGGAAATGATTGAAAAGAAAACCGCAATTCTGTTCGGCGCAGCCGCTCAGATCGGTGCCGTTATCGGCGGCGCGGATGAAAAAACAGATCAGGCGCTGTACGATTTCGGACGCCTCGTCGGCCTCGGCTTCCAAATCTACGACGACGTTTTGGACCTGACAACGCCCGAAGAAGTTCTCGGCAAAAGACAGGGCAGCGACATTTTCGAAGGCAAAAGAACCCTTCTTATGATTCACGCCACCGAAAAAGGCGCTATTCCGCGCGCTTTCGGCAAAGGATCCGGCGCAAAAGAAGACATTGACGAAGCGATTCAAGTGCTCACCGATTCCGGCTCATTGGATTATGTCAAAAACCTCGCCGTCGGTTTCGTCGAGGAAGGTAAAGCCAAACTTGACATTTTACCCGACAGCCCGGCCAAACAGCTCTTAAAAGATATGGCCGATTATATGCTGTACCGCGATTTCTGATTTTTTATTTTCGGATTTTTTAAAAATCCGATTCTTTTTTCTATTTTTTTAAAAAACGAGGGTTCCTTTTCGATTAATTTTTTGAAAAGCGGTGCGGCTCGAGCGCAGCGGCAGCAGCAGCAAACGGCAGCAGCAAACGGCAGCAGCAAACAGTAAGGTAACAGTGGAACGCAAACAGTAAGGTAACAATGGCGCAGACAGTAAGGTAACAGCGGAACGCAAACAGTAAGGTAATCTGTGCCCACGTTCGCGTAGCGAACGGATGTGATAAGAATGAGATGATACATATGCACAGCAACCAAGTGGCAGAACTGTGACAAGTCTGTAACTGACAGGCATCAGCATTGGCCGGCAGTAGTATTGGCAGGCGGCAAGCAGTAGCAAATCAATTGACAACAAAGCAATTTTAATTGAGAGTCATGGGGCGAATCTCCAATCCTCCTAATGCTTGCTTCGCTCGCAAAACTCGGATTGGAGGTGGTTGTTTTGGTTTTTCTATAATTTCTTACAAACCGAAACATCGATTTTTAAAAAGTTAAAGAAAAACGAACCCCGTTTTCCCTTTTCTTCATTTTACAAAAGAGGGGGTTCGGGTTTGAAAAGTTCATGAAAAACGATGTTTCGGTTTAAAATTGATTCCGAAATCATTGAAAAATAAGAAATGATTAAAAATTGTATCCAATTCCGTTTTTCATTTTAACGTTTATTTTTCCGTCATTTTGTCGACAAAATCAACATCAAAATCCAAATTAAATTCGTCATCAAATTCGTCGTTCTCATTTTCAAATTGATTTTCAATGGCTTGCCGATATTTACTGACGTCTTCGCCTTTCGCCTTTTTGGCATGATACTGAATATTTCTGAAAATGCCGCGCAGTGTTTTCGCTTCGCACGGCGTGAGTTCGGCGCGGGCGAAAATGCGTTTCATCATGAGCGCCATTTTTTCCTGCTTGAACGGATCAAATTCCATGTCTTTTAAAACATCTTCAAAATGGGCGCACATGGCATTGAATTCTTTAAAATCTGTCGTTTTATATTTTCCCGTTAACCGTGCGCCGGAAAGTTCGTAAACCATAATTCCGACGGCGTGGGACAAATTCATGACCGGATAAATGTGAGACGACGGAACCGTTGCAATCATGGAGCAGTAAGCCAGCTCGTCATTCGTAAAACCGATGTCTTCCCGCCCGAACAAGAGCGCGAATTTCGTTTCCGGGTGAAACTCCTCCATCTTTTCACGCAAAACCCCGGGCGCCATTGCAGGCGTTCGAATGTGATCGCAGCCTTTTTGCGCGCGCATTCCCGTTGTTCCGATCACGACATCGTAGCCGGCAACCGCCTCTTCAATCGTCAGGCAGATTTTCGCGTTCTGCAGCACGTCAATCGCGTGAGACGACATCGCCCGCGCTTCCCCTTCCAGCGGACACGGATTCACCAGATAAAGCTCCGTAAATCCGAAATTTTTCATCACGCGGCAGACAGATCCGACATTTCCCTGATAAAGCGGTTCCACTAAAATGATGCGGAGATTCGGCAGGAATCTGTCAGATTCTTCCATTTTCCTTCTTTCTGCTTTCGTTCCTTCCGCTTTCATTCCTTCCGCTTTCATTCTTTCTGCTTTCATTCCTTTTGTTTTCCTTCCTTCCGCTTCTGTTGCATTTTCAGCTGTTTTATTTCTTTCAGCCGGCTCGTCAGACATACAGCCAAAAAAACGATGATGCTATTTATTATTTGTTCATACCCGTCAAATTTTATTAGGGGAATGAAATTTTCGTTCGTTTTGCGAAAATTCTTCATTATTGTTCATCACAAAATCACGGCGCCGAATTCCAATTTGATGAATCAGCCTTTCGAATTCCCGAATTTGCCGAGTGGATAATATTTAAATATAATCGGTACAAAGTGCCTACTAACTTCTACCGACTTTCGTCGTTTCGAGTCATATTTCTTCTTTAAATGGGGGAGGGGTGGCTTGGTAGAACGTCATAATAGTTCACACGTTTGTGTTTTCGATGACATTTTCCGCCGGTTTTTCCGTTCGGGAAATGAAGCCGAATTGAACGCTATCGTTCGCTATCTAAATGTTATCTAAATTATTGTTTAGTTTGGTTGGCAGCGGCCGTATTATCATCATTAATCATTTATGGTAATCGGAAAAGCTGCCTGTAAAGTCATTTGCTTTCAAAAATATAATGGAGAATTAATAATGGATTATTTTTCAGGTATTGACGGCGTTGCGATTACATTCATCGTTATGATGACTGTATCCGCTCTCGCTATTCTCCTTCTTGTCGTCGGACTTTTCTTTAACGTCCGCAAATGGAGTCAGGGTTCTCTTGCATGGGGTCTTGATCCGGAAGAAGGTAAAAAAGGAAACATTTTGGTTTTCTTTAAAGCGTATTGGAAACAACTCAGAGCACATTCCGTTCACCACGGCCAGAACATTTTGGTCACACTGGTGTTCGATGTTCTTCTCCAAAGAAGAACTGCCCGCGCAGACCCGCTCCGCTGGTTTATGCACATGCTTATTTTCATCGGCTGGATGGGCCTCTTCTCATTATCCGGCGCTATGTTCGCTGTTGAAATTATTCATTTGGTCGGCATTCACTTTATTGACCCCGAATGGTTCAGAGAATTCCTGCAGCTTCCGAACCAGCTTCTCGGCTACATGCTTTTCTTCGGTATTCTCATTGCGATTGCCCGCAGACTCTTCATCCCCAAAGTCAGAGAAAACACCAACTCTTACGACGCGATTTTGCTCGTGACATTGACTGTTGTCGTCGTCACCGGTTTTATCGCCCACGCCGGCAGATACATTGCAATCGGCATCACTGACTTTACCGGATACGATATGATTTTCTTGGACTATCTCATCTGGACGCTCGGCGGCTTGACTCCGTTCTTGACTTACGTCCGGGAAATTGCATTAACGCACAGCATCTTGGCACTCTTTGTCGGCTTCGCATTCATCCCGTACTCTAAGTACATCCACATGATTACAAGCCCGCTGACAATGATTGTTAACAAAGGAGGCGAACATTAATGGCAAGAAGAGCACCGTCCCTTGAACTTAAAAATTTGACAGCTGTTCAGCTCATGGAACTTGACGGCTGTATGCGCTGCGGTGAGTGCGCCGAATGGTGTCCGACCTATGAAGGTTCCGGCTACAAGCCCGGTCTTTCCCCGCGCGACAAAATTTACCGCTGGAAACGCTTCGTTGACAAATCCTACGGCATGTGGGCCACTTTCTTCGGACCCAAAGAAATCACCGAAGAAGAATTCGTCGAATTCAAAGACGACGTTCACGGCTGTACCACCTGCGGTATTTGCGCAACAGTCTGCGAATCCGGTATCAACACCGTCGAACTTTGGGAAGCCATGCGCGCCAACCTTGTGAAGAGAGGCACAGGTCCTTACGGCAAGCAGGGCACAATGCCCAAGATCATCAGCGACACTTTCAACTCCTACAACGAGCCGAAAGAAAACCGCTTGTCCTGGATTCCCGACGACGTTAAAATCGCCGACAAAGCCGACATTCTCTATTTCATGGGATGTACGGCCGGCATGAAGCAGACCAATCTCGCCGTTTCAACCGCCCGTGTTTTGAACAAGCTCGGCGTTGAATTCTGTACACTCGGCGAAGAAGAAGCCTGCTGCGGTTCCGTTTTAATCAGAACCGGTCAGTACCACAGGGAAGACAACCTCGCCAAGAGACTCGCACAGTCCAACGTTGAGAAAATCAAAGCCAAAGGCGCGACAACCGTCCTTTATGCCTGCTCCGGCTGTTTCAGAGCATCTCTCGTTGACTGGCCCAGACTTCTCGGCGAAGAAACGCCTTTCAAAGTGATGCACGTCTCCCAGTTCCTCGCCGAAAAGATTGAAGCCGGCGAAGTCGAATGGGTGAAGAAGCCTTACGATGAAGACAAAATCGTTACCTACCACGACCCGTGCCACCTCGGCCGCCACGTCGGTGTTTATGAAGAACCCAGAAAAGTTCTCCAGAGCATGCCCGGTATGGAATTCGTCGAAATGGACCGCAACAGAGCATACCAGAGATGCTGCGGTGCAGGCGGCGGTGTCAAAGCCGGTATGCCTGAACTTGCGCTTTCAATTGCAAAAGCAAGAGTCGGCGATGCGATGGAAGTCCTCTACCCCGAAGGCGAACAGAAAACAAAGACCAACATCTTTGCTCAGGCTTGCCCGTTCTGTAAGAGAAACCTTTCCGACGGACGCGACGCCCTTTTGGCCGAAGACAACCCGCGCGCAGACATTGTCATTGAAGACATTGTTGAAATCAGCGCCCGTGCACTCGGCTTGAGCAACGTGAAAGATTAAATCTAATAAATTTGTGAAACGGTTTAAAACCGTTTCATTTAACTCTTTTTTATTTTGTTAAATCGAATGAGCAGCAGTTGTTTTTAAAACGAATGAAAAACAAATAAATAATTCACAGTTTGAAAATATTTAAAAGAGCGGTTGGCATTGAAATGATTGAATATTTATCCATAATTTAATTTATTAAAAAGCATGCTTGTTATGATGAGTATAGCCAATCCGATTAAAATGATGAGTGTGACCCAAACCGGAGTCCATGCTAAACCTCGGGAACTGAACCGATGATTTTTATAAATTGCATAATGGATGAGATACACCATGAAAAATACAGGCAGTACAAAAATGTAATAATAAAAAAGCTCAACAATTTCATTATACTTTATGAAACCTGCTAAAAAAATCACATTTACGAGTATGAAAATTATGCCCGTTTTATCAATTTTCTTTTCAATATTTTTGGACACAACCAGGTATGAATAAAACGATGAAGCCGGCAAAATAATGGAAAGAATGTAAAATGATATCGGTAGGTCAATCGGATGTAAAAATGACCCCATTCTTATTGATGTGGGAACTATCGCAAAACATATTGCTGTAAATCCGATGCCGTACAAGAAATCTTCTGTTTTCAGGTTGTATTTTTGTTTTAAAATTAGATAATAGATAATATTGGCAGCAAAAATTAAAATTATATATAACAGGAAAATGATTTTTCTCTCGGGATTTTTATTTAAAATGACAATCGTTAAAGTCAAGAGCAATGCAGGCAATGAAATTATCAAGGATTCTATTGCCGGAATCAATTTTTGTCGGTTTATGTGAGTCATAATATTGCTCTTCTTAAAAAAGAAAAAAGAAGAATTTTTCAATTCTTCTTTGACGGAATCTTTGACTTCTTTTTTGGTGTCGTTGATTTTTTTGTCAACGGCGTTGTCAACTTTTCTTTCCGCTTGATATTTTGCGCTGCTTACTTCACGGTCAATTTTCTGATCAATTTTCTTTTCAAGTTTGCCGAATAAGCCCATGGATATTCACCGGCTTATCAAAAGATGTAAAGCTATTTGAGCCTTCTGACAGTATAAATATAATTTTTATTTTTGCTGCCTGCGGTTTCTGTCTTTGTTCCGTTTTTCTGTTGCCCTGCTGCAAGCTACTGCCGGCAGGTGCAGAAGGCAGCATCGCAAGCCGCTTAGCACCGCCGCCGCGCGCGAGCCGCACAGCTTTTCAAAAAATTAATCGAAAAACGAATTTCCGGTTTTAAATAATTATGATAAAAGGAAATGAAAAAGAAACGATGAAAAAGAAAGAATGAAAAGGGATGAAAAAAGAATGAAAAGGGATGAAAAAAGAATGAAAAGGGATGAAAAAAGAATGAAAAGGGATGAAAAAAGAATGAAAAAGAAAAGAAGGAAAATAAAGACAATTCAATTAAGAATTGTCTTTGTTGTATTCCTGAATGGATTTAATTGTCATTTCTTTTTCTTTGGCGGCCGTAATCGCCTTTCCGGAGATCTTGGCGCTTTGAAGCGTTGTAATATACGGAATGCCGTAATCGACGGCTGCGCGGCGGATTTTGGACCCGTCACGGCGCGCTTTTGTCTTTTCGGTCGGGGTGTTGATGACCAGATTGACTTCATTCTTTCGGATGCGGTCAATGACGTTGGGTGTGCCTTCATAGACTTTTAAAACGATGTCCATGGAGATGCCGTTTTCTTCCATGAATTTGGCCGTTCCGGTTGTTCCGATCAATTTTAAGCCGGCGCTTGCCATGTCTTTGGCCACTTCAAGCATTTCGTCTTTGTCTTTGTCGCGAATCGACATAAAGACCGTTCCTTCAAGCGGCAGTGTGTTGTCGGCAGCCATCTCGGCTTTGTAGAATGCCAAATCATAGCTGTAATCGATTCCCATGACTTCGCCCGTACTCTTCATTTCCGGGCTTAAAAGTGGGTCGGCACCGGGCAGCTTGTCAAAGGGCAGGATAACTTCTTTGACAGCCACGTGTTTGATCTGCGGTTCTTTTTCGGAGATGTAGCCTTGATCTTTCAAGGATTTGCCGATCATAATTTTCGCAGCGATTTTTGCCAGCGGAATGCCGATGGCTTTGGAGACGAACGGGACGGTTCGGCTGGAGCGCGGATTGGCTTCCAAAACATAAACCTTGCCGTTCTGCTCGGCCATTTGGATGTTGACCATGCCTTTGACGTTTAATGCAAGCGCAATCTTCTTGGTGTAGTCCCTGACGATTTCTAAAATCTCTTCGGACAAGGTTTGCGGCGGAATCACACAAGCGGAGTCGCCCGAGTGAATGCCGGCTTCTTCAATGTGCTCCATAATCGCGCCGATAAACACATCTTTTCCGTCGCAGACAGCATCGACATCGATTTCGCGGGCGCCTTCGAGGAAGTCGTCAATTAAAATCGGGTGGTCATGCGTTACGCGAACCGCTTCTTTGATGTATTTTTCAAGTTCGTCGCGGTCATAAACGATTTCCATCGCGCGGCCGCCGAGAACGTAGGACGGGCGAACCAGGACGGGGTATCCGATTTTGTCGGCGATTTCAAACGCCTGAACTTCAGACGTTGCATATCCGGCTTCCGGCTGCAAAATGCCGAGGCCGCTCATCAAAACATTGAATCTTTCACGGTCTTCGGCCATGTCCATGCTTTCGGGAGACGTTCCCAAAACTTTGGTAATCATGCCGCGTCTTTTCAATTCTTCTTCGAGCGGAATGGCCAAGTTCACGGAAGTTTGGCCGCCGAACTGAACCAAAACACCTGTCGGATTTTCCTTTTCAATCACATTCATGACGTCTTCAAGTGTCACCGGTTCAAAGAAAAGCTTGTCGGATGTGTCGTAATCGGTTGAAACGGTTTCCGGATTGTTGTTGATAATCAGGGTTTCGATGCCTTCGTCGCGGAGCGCTTTGACAGCGTGAACGGTACAATAGTCAAATTCAATGCCCTGACCGATACGAATGGGTCCTGCGCCGAGAATGAGGATCTTTTCGCGGTCGTCAGATTTAGATAAGTTTTCAACGCCGTATTCGGTGTAATAATACGGTGTAAATGATTCAAGCGCTTCGGCGCAAGGATCGACCATGCGGTATGACGCTTCGATGCCTTCTTTGAAGCGCAGATCCGTAATTTCAATGCGGCTTTTGCCGGTGAGTTCGCTGATTCTCTCATCCGTAAATCCGAGCTTTTTCGCTTCGATTAATACGTCTTTGGTCAATTTTTCTTCTTTCAGCGTTTTCTCAAAAGAAACGAAATTGTTGATTTTTTCGATGAAGAACGGATTAATTTTTGTCCAATCGGCAATTGTTTTGACGGAATATCCTTTCTTCAATGCATAAATCATGACGAAAATACGTTCGTCGGTCGGGTTCTTCAAAAGATCTTCAATCTCTTCGTCCGTCCATGAATATTCGTCAATGTGTTTTCCGATGTCAAGTCCGCGAATCGCTTTTTGAAGCGTGTCTTCGACCTGTCCGCCGATTGCCATCACTTCGCCGGTGCTTTTCATCGCGGTTGTCAATTTGCGGTCGGCAGATGTGAATTTATCAAACGGCCAGCGCGCGACTTTCGCAACAACATAATCGACAACCGGTTCCCAATTGTCCGATCCGACTTCAACGCCTTTGACGATTTCATCCAGTGTTCGGCCGATTGCAATCTTTGCAGTCGCGCGGGCAATCGGAAATCCGGTCGCTTTAGAAGCGAGCGCCGAAGATCTGGAAACACGCGGATTGACTTCGATAACTCTGTAATCGCCGGTTTCGGGGTTATACGCAAGCTGAACGTTACAGCCGCCTTCGATGTTCAATGCTCTTAAAATTCGGATAGATGCGTCGCGAAGCATTTGGATATCTGCTTTCGGCATTGTCAGAATCGGGGCGACAACCATGGATTCGCCGGTGTGAATGCCCATCGGGTCAATATTTTCCATTGTGCAGATGACAATGCAGGTGTCGTTTTTGTCGCGCATGACTTCAAATTCGATTTCTTCCCAGCCGAGAACGCTTTCTTCAATCAGAAGCTGGTGAATGCGGCTCTTTTTGAATCCTTTTTCCGAGATGTCATAAAGTTCTTCGCGGGTGTGCGCGATACCGCCGCCTGCGCCGCCGAGTGTGTATGCCGGGCGGATAATGAGCGGAAGTCCGAATTCTTTGATTGTTTCTTCGACTTCTTCCATGGTGGTGACGGCTTTGCTGCGCGGGACGCGCTCGCCGATTCCCATCATCAGCTCTTTGAACAATTCGCGGTCTTCGGTGTTTTTGATGGATTCGACTTGTGTTCCGAGAATTTTCACGCCGTATTTGTCCAGAATTCCTTTTTCAGCCAGTTCGGTCGTCATGTTCAAACCGGTTTGGCCGCCGATACCTGCGATAATGCTGTCCGGTTTTTCTTTGGCGATGATTTTTTCCAAAATCTCGGCGTTAATCGGCTCGACATAAACAACGTCTGCCGTTTCTGGATCCGTCATGATTGTTGCCGGGTTGGAGTTGACCAAGACAACTTCCAAACCTTCTTCTTTAAGTGCGCGGCATGCTTGTGTCCCTGAAAAATCGAATTCTGCTGCCTGGCCGATAACAATCGGGCCGGATCCAATTAATAATACTCTTTTTACATCGTCTCGTATCGGCATATGTGTCACCAATTAATTTGATAAGTTTAAGGTCGTTAAACCGTTTAAATCCATGCATGAATTTTGCTGCTGCATTTTGCTATCTTTTCTCCGGCTGCCTTTTTTATTGCAGTTCCGTCCCGGAAGAAAAGCTGAAGCGATGCGGGAATATAACAAAAATAAGTCGAAAAAAAGAACATTGAAAAAAGAAACAAAAGCAAAAACAGACAAAATTGAAAAGCGTAAGGTTGAAAAACATAATGTTGAAAAACATAATGTTGAAAAAGTTGATAATGTCATAAAAGAAGTATGAAAAACGGGTGTTTCCAGCACTTTTTTATGAATCAGAAAAAGCATTTTGTGTTTTTTCGATACTTTCCCCTCAAATGAATCGGGCATCATTAAACCCGGGGGTTTAATCTGATCCCTTAAGCCGATTTTTTTATCAGTTTTCATTTTCAAGGCCATGGTTTTTTCAGTCTCATTTCGGTTCATTCTTAAGACTCTGCAGCAAAAATCTTGTTGATAAGTCTCTAAAAGCAGTTTGATTGATGTTCCAATATATAACCCCTGTGATTGAAAATATCACGATTGTCTGTGAATATGGGCGATTTTTAACATCACGGTTGGCGGTCCGGCCGAATTTTTATTTTATGAACTGTTTTTTATGAATGTTTTTATGAACCATTCGCTTTGAAGGATCTTATTTTTGCGGAGTTTGCACACTTTGATTTTTGTCGGCTGTTGTTTTTTTCTCCTTGTTGTTATATAATTATTCGGCGACGTAATCGACCGCAAAAGATATATGTATCATCCGCATACTGGATTTTAACAAATTTTGACGCAGATTACTCTGCTTAAAATCAGATGAATTAAATTAAGTCATTTATTATTTTTACAAAAACAGTTTTGAAATAGAAGTCGGAAAAGGATAATTCGCCACAAATCATCCTTTTCTCTTTTCACACATTTCTTCCAATTCAAAGATTTTTCGAGTCCGGTTGAGTTTATGATTGTCATAACCCAACGCTGACAATACCTACTATGTCTCAATCAGATATATACTTATCGCAAAATCTAGCCAAAAATAGCATTTTGTTCCAAATTTGCTATCATTTCAAACTTCGATTTTTCAAATCTATTAAATCATATCATTTCGTAACAAAAATACATCAAAATTTATTTTTGGATTCGATTTTCGATATATTTCGTATCTCTTGTAATCGATTTTGTGATTTAGCAACCGGCTATCCTCCAAATATAGCATTTTTTGTGTAAAATCTATCTTTTTGCTATTATTATGTCTGTTTCCCTTTGATGCGTTTTCATATTTTTCGTCTTCTGTATTTGTTTTTAATCTTCTCTGATTTTGCTATTCTTTGCTATCTTCTGTTGCTGCAACTTTCAAGTCCTTTATTCATTCTGACAGACTTTGTCTTTTTCATTTGCGTTGGTTGACCGGTTTGTTCTGTCGGGCTGCAAAACTTTTATAGGAATATCTATTATTCTATGTGACGAAATTCTATACTCTAATTGATCAGCTATCAAATTTCATCAATTTTGCTGTATTTTGCGGCATTTTAATATGATTGATATATCCGGTTATATTCTTGGTCTGCCGGCAAATAACAATTATATATCAAGATGTAGTAATTTGATAGACTTATCTAACAGCAGGTTTGTAATTATGATTGATATTTCCGATTCAAATGGTAACGGTAAACGCGACGAATTGAGCGCTGCCGAAAAAAACGCGAAATCTGATGACGGCACGAAATCAGATGATAAAAAACAGTTGAATGTCCGGATATCTACAGAACTCTATAATAAGCTGGATGCTTCCGGCGAGTCAAAAGGCGCGGCCGTCACAAAAGCGCTTGAGAAGTATTTATCCGATGATACGGACGATGCCGTTTCACAGGAATATGTTTCCGCTCTTCTGAAACAGCTTGAAATCAAAGATGCCCAAATCAGCGCTTTGAACCGCCAGCTTGAAACAAAAGACGAGCAGATTACGGAACGTGACAACACCACAAAAATGCATATCGCGCAAGTTCAGACATTGATTAATCAGGTTGAAAAAAAGACGCTTGAACTCGAAGATGCCAAAAAGAAGAAATGGTACCAGTTTTGGTAATTTTTTTTCTCTGATTTTTTGTTTTTGATTCTTGTTTTTGATTCTTGTTTTTGATTCTTGTTTTTGATTCTTATTTTCGATTTTTACTTTCTGACTTCTCTTTTTTTACTTTTCTTTTTTATTCTTTCTTGTTTTCAACTTCTTCCCATTTCTTTTTTTCTTAATTTATTCTGGTTTCTATCAATTTTTAGCAAATTTATATCTGTTTTTTAAGATCATATCGTTAATTTTCAATACAGCAATCTTAAAAATATTAACAATGAGTTGGCGAATCGATTAAACAAATCTATAAAACGTTTTAAAATAAGATTTAAATTAACAAAGAAAATTAACAAAGAAAATTAAAAAATAAAACTAAAAATAAAACGAATAAAAGAATCAGAAATGATTTTCATCATTTCGTCATCTTATCAATTCTTTCTTTTAACATTGCGCTGACTGTTTTTCCTTCGATTTTGCCGCGGTATTTCTCCATCACGATGCCCATCAGCGGGCCGACGGCGGCCGGTCCTTTTTCGGCAATGAAATCTTTTTTCTCGGCGACAATGCTGTCAATATAATCTTCAATTTCTTTTTGATCCACCGTGCCGATGCCGAGTTTTTCGACAGCTTCTGCAATGCAGCAGGAAGAATCATTGCAGACAATCACCAAAACATTGCGGGTGGCATCTTTCGGAAGAGCGCCTTCGGCAACTTTGTCAAACATTTCTTCAAATTTGGTGTCAGTGATTGAATCAATGTTCAATCCTTCTCTCTTTAATTCTGGCATTATGCCCGTAAATGTTCTGGCCAAAAGCGTCGAAGTGACAGCTTCGCTTTCTTTGTATTTCTCGGCCAGCTTTTCAAAAAGAAGCATATATTTTGAAAATGCAATCATATCGGCAAATTCTTTGTTGATGCCGTATTCTTTCATGTAGCGTTTTGCTTTGTCAATTAAAAGTTCGGGTGCCGGCAAATCTCGGTATTCCTGACGGCTGATTGCAAATGTCGGCAGATCTGTTTCCGGATACATTCGGGCGGCGCCCGGGAGCGGCCTCATGTAAGATGTGTTTCCGTCGGGCAGCGCATGGCGTGTTTCCTGCGGGATTTCAATTAAAACCTGTTCCGCTCTCTGAAGCACCGATTCCATTGCTCTTTTAACCACTTCTTCACGGCCGGAAATCATGATGACGGCATCATCCGCTTCGGCATTGACGGCTTTTCGAAGGGCGGCCACTTCTTCGGCGGTAATACCGTAGTTCGGCAGCTCGTCCGTGTGGAACAATCCCGAAACACCGACAGCTTTCGCTTTTTCCGAAAGTTCCGTTCCGAGCCGTCTTCCCGGCTGAACTTCTCTTCCGACATAACCGTCAAACCCTTTCAGGCAAATCGCAAGAATCTTTCTCTTTTTCGCGCTGTTGATAATGACTTTGGATTTGGTTTCCGCGAAAATGCTTGTCACATCATACAATTCTGTGTCAACAGATGCGCCTTTGGAATTCAACTCGTCTTTGATTTCAATGAGCGCAAGCTGTCTGAATATTTCACGTTTCACAATTTCTCCGATCATTGAAAGCGCCTGAACACCTTTCATCTCAACGCGCGTTCCGTTTCTAATTGAAACATTCACGTCCTGCCGGATTGTTCCGATACCTCTTTTGACGCCGAGCGTTGAACGAAGCGCCATTCCGAGGTATGATGCGACTTCATACGTTTGTTCCGGCGTTCGGATATCCGGCTCGGTCGCGACTTCAATCAGCGGAACGCCGAGGCGGTCCAGGGAGAAAACAACATATTCGTCGGTTTCTTCCATTTTCGGCGCGGATTCCTCTTCCAGACACAAGCTGGCAACACGGCATTTGCCGGATTTTGTTTCAATCCATCCGTTGCCCGCGATAAATGTCGTCCTCTGAAAGCCTCCGGGGCCGGATCCGTCCACAATGATCTTTCTCATCACATGTGCGCGGTCGGCGGGGACCATGTGAAGCAGTTTTGAAACTTCCAAAGTCGTTTTCAAAGCTTCGGGGCTCACGGGCGCGGGGCCGGCTTCATCCACATCGCCTAAGCAGGTGGTGTCAAAAACCATATACCGGCTTTGGCGGTTGGCCTGTGTCTGCTCGACAACAGCGCGGTCCATCATGCCTAAATTATTGGCTTTCGGGCGCAAGTATCTTCTGATTTCATGCGTTGATTCTTCCGGCTCTCTGTAAATATTCGGGCAGCGGCAATGCAGTTTTGTCGGCGAATCCACCTGCTGGTGAATTTCAAGACCGACCATCAGGCCGAGCGCCTCATAATCATAATCCGGGATTGTTTTAGCTTCCTGACTCATGGTAAGATATCCTTGCATTTTTGAAATTTGTAATAATGTAATAAATGTAATAAGTTGTATGATGCGTATTGGTGAATGTTTGGTGAATGATTGATGTGTATTAACTATGTTATGAATATGATATGAATATGATAGAATTATGATATGAATTACGGCGAATTATGGGGTAATGATTTATGTGCAAATTAATATGCAATATCTGCATTCAGATATAATTCTAATGATATCGTCGGCGATAATGGCTGAAGTTTATTGAAGTTTGAATTGCAATCAAAGTTCAAAAACATTATTCAAAAACCCGATGTATAGTATGATAAATAAACATGAATTTCACGTGTTAATAAATTTTCCCGTCGATTATGCTGAAAAAGTTATATTTTTTGATCTCGGAAATGTTTTCTTTTTGGAAATTGTCTTCCGATTTTGTTTTTTTGGCTCATCGGGAAATCCTGTTTATTTCTGAATTATCTTGATTTTTTATGAATTATTATTTCAATTCTTTAATTTTTATAATATTTATTTATATTATTCTCTCTCATATCTTATTTCATCTGTTATATTATAAAAACCGGCTAAATTTTTAATGAACGATGTTTGATTATATTTTATTTATGTTTCATCGTGTAATATATTAGTCTTGTAGTATTCTTTTCAATCTCTTCTCTATGATAAGTTATATATATCATCTGGGCCCTGTTTGTTAATTAGAATTCTAAATGAAACTGAATTGAAATTTTCATTCGTTCAATTTAGGTTCCCGTTAAATATTAGCATTGCCACAGTTTGTTTTATTCAATTAATCTTTTTACAGATTTTTTCGAATAAATCACTTGTTAATATTTGTATACGGAAGGGGTATTATTTTGTTCATAATGCTTCCGATTTCAGTTAAAACTTATCAATTTTGATTCTGGAGTTTTGAAAATGAAAATGTATAAACAACACTTTGGAAAATTGATGGCAGGTCTCCTCGTTTTCTGTCTTCTTTTTTCTTTAATACCGACTGCGGTCGCAGATGATGGTTACATCGCTGTGGGTGCACTCCCCGTACCGGATTTTAAAGGTGACCCGCTCCGCGGAAAAGCGCCTTTAGAAGTTAAATTTACGGACTTATCCTATCAGGGTGTCAAAGAGAATGTCAAATATACGTGGTCTTTCGGTGACGGCACAACGTCCAACCAGATCGGTGATGTCAAACACACCTACACCAAGGAAGGCAACTACACCGTTTCTTTAACAATCTCTAACTCCTACGGTAACAAAACAGAAACAAAAACAAACTACGTTTATGTCGGCGGCGGCGTGATTGCTGACTTTACCGCAAACAACACCGCAGGCGCATCCCCGCTTTCCGTTAAATTCACGGACAAATCCAGCGGCAACCCGACCAAATACGTATGGGACTTCGGCGACGGTTCAACCTCTTCCGAAAAGAACCCCTCTCACACTTACAACAAAACAGGTACATACACCGTTTCTTTAACAGTTTCCAACGAATTCGGCTCTGACACAAAGACCGAAAAAGCACTTGTTAACGTCGGTACTGCACCTTATGTTTTCTTTACCGCAAACGGTACAATCAACTCTAAGCAGGTTGTCTTTACAACCCACGGCGATGTTTCTGATTCCGCAACTTTCAAATGGGATTTCGGAGACGGTAAAACATCCGCTGAAAAGAACCCGACACACACCTATGCATCCACAGGTGTCTACAATGTGACATTGACGGTGGCTAACTCTTACGGCACTTTCAACTACACACTCAAGAATGTGGCTATTACAAACACACTTAAAGCTGATTTCTCTGCAACCAACAACATGGGCAGCGCGCCCTTGAAAGTTCAGTTCAGCGACCAGTCTGTCGGCTCCGGCAACAACTCTTCCTTCCTTTGGAACTTCGGTGACGGTACAACCTCCACAGAGAGAAACCCCTCCCACACTTACAACAGAACAGGAACATACACAGTTGCTTTGACCGTGACAAACCCCTGCGGTGCGACAGATTCAATCCTTAAGTCCAGCTACGTCAGTGTCGGCAATGTGCCGGTCGCAGACTTCTCCGGAACGCCCACAAGCGGTGTCGCTCCGATGAATGTCCAGTTCACCGACAAATCACAGGGCAACAACTTGACCTACGCATGGGACTTCGGAGACGGAACAACTTCCACCGATAAGAACCCGAAACACACCTACTCTGCAGAAGGTACGTACACCGTTAAATTGACCATCTCAAACGCATACGGTAACAACACGGCAACCAAAGACAAATACATCGTTGTCGGCAATTTGCCGCGCGCAGACTTCCAGGCAGACGTTCTCTCAGGCGTTGCACCGCACCCCGTTCAGTTCACTGACCTTTCAAAAGGAAGCCCGACCTCCTGGTACTGGGACTTCGGTGACGGAGCAACCTCCACTGAAAAGAACCCGAAGCACACCTATCAGAAGTCCGGTTACTACAACGTTACTTTGACTGTCAAGAATGCTTACGGTGAATCCACTCTCTTGAGAGAAGGCGACGGACAAAAAGTCTGGGCTGAAGATCAAAAGAAAACAGAAGCTCCGGAACCCACAACTCCGACTGTGAATGATACTGAAACCAACAAACCTGACAACACAACCGATGAACCGAAATCCGCAATTCCGGGATTCGGCATCTTGATTGCTCTTGCAGCAGTTATCGGTCTTGTCGGACTCGGTGCCTACTCACGGAAAAAAATGAATAAATAAAATTGATAAACAATGAAAGGAATTCGTTCCTTTCATTCCTTTTTCTTTTTTTAAAAACTAAAACGTTTCATATTCTGTTTTGATTTCTTTTATTTCACAATTTTTCTGCGCAGATTATTCTCTGTTCTGTATCGGTTTTTCTGTGCTTATTCTCTGCTTTGTATCGTTATTTCTGTGTTTATTCTCTGTTTTGCAATCGGTTTTTCGTTATCTTGTTATTTTGTTATTTGTTTCGTTTGCATTGGTTTTTTAATTTGTTTTTAATTCTGATAATCGCAAAGCTAAACGTTTAATTCCGGAAAAAGCAAAGCTGAATGTTTTAATTCCGGCAAAAGCAAAGTTGAATGTTTTAATTCCGGTAAAAACAAAGAAAATCGAATGTTTAATTCCTGCAAAAGAAAAGTCAAAGCCGAATGCCTTAATTCTGTAAAAGCAAAGCTAAACGTCAATGCAAATTAAAAACAGTGTGAATTGAAGTTTTAAACTTCCAATTCATTTAAAAATCTTTCAAGTGATTTTTCGATGATTGAAGGCGTTCCTTCGTAATCGATGATCTTGAAATCGAATCTTTGGGCAAAATCGTCGACGATGTCGTCAAATTCTTTTTCATATTTGAGCCCGGTTGTTACTTTTCCGATATTTTTGTAATTTGAGTAGTCAAAGACCATTTTAAGCATTTCATCATCGTTCGGATCCGGTGTCAGTGCGCTGGCGTACGCGATTTCTCTCCAATGCGCCGCATGCATCGGAGTCAAGAAGTAAGTTCCTTCTCCGCCGCCGTTCTTGAGGATTCGGATGTATTTTTCCCGGCTGCCGAGCGAAATGCAGATACAGTCGTCTGGAATGTTGCCGGTTTCATCTCTTAAGATTCTGACCGGGCAGTTCGGAAGGCTGAGTTCTTCTTCAATGTTGCCGAGAACATTGCCGCAGAGGCCGTATAAGATCATGACGCCGTCAACAAGCGGCTGAATCGGTTTGACCTTTTCATAAACCGCGTCTTTAATTTCGGACGGGCGTGCTTCCATTGAAAATTCGATAAGCTGAAGGACAATCGTATTGGCTGCATCCGTCTCTTCTTTCAGCTTTTCTTCAAGCTGCTCGGGCCGGATTTTTTCAAAAACAATGTTTTCCGACTTAAATTTGTTTTCAATTGTTTCACTGAATTCGGTTTCAATTAAAAAAAGACGGGTTTTCTTCGGCTGTTCCTTTTCCATTAAATAGGTTAATTCGTCCTCAAATATTCGGCATGAAACGATTGCAATTGTTGTCATTATCCCCTCTCCTCCGTTTTTGTTCGTTTTTGAAATTATTGATTTGTCTGATTAATCCGCTGCTTAACTCTTCCGGTTGTCTGATTACCGGGTTTGATTGTTTGATTGTTTAATTGTTTGGTTTCAGCAGCCGAATCATAAATCTTTAAAACGTTTTGTTTCTATAAGGATTTATTGACTTTTCAGTGATTTTAAAACAAAGATAATTAAAGGATAAAACGAATCATCTTCTCGTCAAATTATTCATGAAATGGTGGCTTTATGACATTTGAAGAAATCAAAGAAAAAGTGCGTCAATACGCTGAAAAATACGCGGCTCGAAAAGGATACATCTTGAATCCGAATCTTGAGGAACTGGATTTGGTTTACGAAGGATTGGCCAAACGCCGCGAACAATACGGTGCTCAATATTGCCCGTGCCGAATTGTCCTCGGGGACAAGCAGGAAGACCGTAAAATCATCTGTCCCTGTGTTTACCACGAGGAGGAAATTGAACGCGACGGTATGTGCCATTGTGCTCTTTTCTTTAAGCCCGAATAAAAATAAACAGCAAGAAGTCTGAAGTCAAAAATTGATTTCATTCTTTTTCTTTTATCTTGTTCCTTTTTCATCCTTCTGTCTCGTTTTTTATCTTTTTTACTTTTTTGTTCTCTTTATATTCCTGTCACTTCTTTCGTTTTTGAGAATTTTTTTATTTTTAAATTTGCAAGGTTTTAAATAATCTCCTGCCCATTAATCATTCCTTTCCAATAACCGATTATTTACTTATTGTTGATTATTTATGAGCGGTGGATTAATTATGGACGATGTTGCAAAACATTTGCTTGAACTTCAGGACAGAATGGAAAAAATGAGCGATGACGAACTTGTTGCTTTTGTAAGCGAAAATTATCCCGAAGCCGGCTGGTGCGGTAAACGCAAACTGGTGACAAGAAAAATCCTGACATTTGAAAGAATGAGAATTTACGGTGACAAAGATCTGTCCATGACGGACGAAGAATGGGCCGAAAAAACAAAGCAATAAGAAACAATACAAAACCGTAACAAGTCCGTAACAAATCCGAAAAACAATAAACAATGAATTTTTTTCTTTTTTGATTCTTTTTCGATTGTTGCCTCTTGTTCTTCGAAAGCTTTATATTAAAAAAAAGGTTTTATGGAGTGCTCCCTGAAAAGCGCTCTGACTTTTCTTTTCGGCTTTTCGGAACGCAGCGTGGCCGGGGTGGGGTAAAGGTTATCCTGAAGCCCTGTGGAGGCTTTGACCCGAGTTCGATTCTCGGTCCCGGCCCTTAATAAATTAAAACAATGTTTGCAGGAGGCTTAAACCTCCTGCTTCATTTGTTTTTTGAATTGCTTTTCTATGATTTTTCTATTTTTCTATGAATTGCTTTTCCTGAATTCTGTTTTTACTTTTCTTACGGATTTGTTTTTGCCGTTCTTCTTGAATCAATTTGCTGCAGCAGCTTTTTCATCCGGTTCGGCGCCGTCTTTTGAATAATAAAAAGCCATTGCAAATCCGCAAATGATGACCAAAGCCGCACCGGCAATAACGCCGAGTTCGGGAGTTATTACAGATGTCCAACCGAAAATGCCGGCATAAAGCCCGGCAAGGAATAAAAGCGCGCCGACTGCGATAACCAGTTCGAGAAGTAAAACGATACTTTTGTTGATTTCTGCCATATTCATCACCTTTAAGGTTCTGTATTATTTATTCAATCATTTATATATATTAATCTTTGGACAATGAAATTTAAACAAGAAGTGTATGAAACAAAAAAGAACAAAATCAATATATACCGTAGGATCAATGATTTTGAGTATGTATACAATTTGGGATTTTGGAAAAAAATACTGGCCTATATTAATTTCTGTTTTTTATTTGGTAGTAATACTATTTGTTGTTGAAGTTTTCCAAAATATGATTGCTAAAACTCAAGAACTGAATCCAGAACAAGCTTTAGTTAATACAATAGCATTATCAGCTTTAATGTTATCAATTGTTTCTCTTGCACTGAATATGATGTTTATGTCATCTAAAAAACTTTTAAATTCAGATGCGTGTGAAAAACAAATAAAATATTTGAATGAACGATTACAAAAAATTTATGTTCCATTAAATGAGTTCCTTAACAATTTTGAAAAAAATAAAGAATTTGATAATAATAAATTGGATGAAATAATTTCAAATCGATTTATACTTAATGAAATTGAGAAAATAAACTTAGAAAAAGTAATGGGATCTGATTTATCTCAAGGTTCAAAAATAGAGATTTTAAAATCATTTGATGGAAGAATTGAAGAAACCCAGAACGAATTAAGAAAATCTCATAAAGACTTACAATTATCGTTAGATTTAGTAAGTTTTTAGGAAATGTGCAAACGAAAATAATTTAATTTCAACACTATCAGTAATCTTTCCAATTTTGTGTGGGGGATTTTACCCCACAGATAAAAGCCTCAAGCGGGATTTGAACCCGCGACCTCTTCCTTACCAAGGAAGTGCTATACCTCTAAGCCATTGAGGCGCTCGTGTTTGTTCTGTAATTCAGAAAAGTTTGCCCGTTTCGTAAAAAACGAATGTAAGCAGACACCAAAAAGGAATACCTCTCATATTAATCTTTTGGTATTTCCAAGGGTGTTTTTGAATTGAAAATGAAATTGCAGCGGGATATTTATTCCCCGCTGACTTCCTTTTTGGCGTTTTTCACACGGTCTTTGGAAGTGTAACCGGTTCCTTTGTCCAAAAAGGTTCTGAAGCGTTTGTTTGTGTCTAAAATGACATCGTCGGCGATGCCCGTGTTGTCCGAAACGGTATCCACGCACAATTTTTTGTTGTTAATCCACACGTTGATTTCTTTTAAAACACCGTAAGAAGTCTTTAATTTGCCGTCTTCCTCTTTAATTTCCGTTCCGAAGCATTCGGTCAGCAAATCTCTTATTCTTTCAATGTCGGGCGTAAATCCGCGTTTTAACTTGTATTCCTGCATTCTTTCACCTTTATTTTTTGAATCTTTTTGAATCTTTTACAGCATCATACTGCTTCATACTTATTGAATCTTTCTTTTCATTCCTGTTTATTCATTCCAGTTTATTCATCTGCTCAGCTCTTATCCGCGGTCTTCAATCGTTATGGTTTTAATAGGTAAAGAATGTATTAAGTTTCAAATCACGTTAAAATCAAAGAATCAGCGAAAAAGGAGTCCGAATTTATGACAAAAGTATTATCTCTTCATGATTTGATTAACAGAAAAAAATTCGAATTAGCGGAAATTTCCGGCAAAAACGCCGAGCTGGAAGATCTTTACGACCTGGTTATTCCGATGGGCGTTCCGATGTCAATCATCATGGATATGGTTGAAATGTTTGATTTGGAAGCCGTTGACCGCTTAATTTCAATTACCGAACCCGAAATCGCTCAAACCCCTGTCATTGCCCTTCGCGGACAGCTCGAAAACGTTTTGGAAGCGGAAAAATTCATGAAGCAGGAAATGAAAAACTGGCTTGAAGGATGAGCCTTTCAGCTTTATTTTATATTTCTGTTTTCGTTTTTAAAAATTAATTCTAAACTTTTTTTAAATAAAAAGAACGGGAAAGTTAATCTTAAAGATTAACTTGCCGTTGTGTTTGAAGCCGTATTCGAAGTTGTGTTTGCCGCATTCGAAGTTGTGTTCGAAGTCGTATTTGAACCTCCGACCGTGCTGTTATTTTCCGGGATATAGATCACGCGCCCGTCGTCCAGTTCGTAAGCTTGTCCGAGAACTTTTCCGACACCGCCGCCGATTTGCTCTTCGGAATTAATTTCCATGATCACAATGCCTTCTTCGGTTTTTTGAATAATCTGCATATTATCTTGGCCCGGATTTTTAACGATTGTAATGTCCTGGTCCGTCAAAAGCTCCGTGAGCCCGGCAGACATAACAATTGCAACCAGCAAAGCGACCGAGAAAACCATCGCAACGTCAAAAACGTTGCCGACGCTGTTCATCGGGTTATCGACTTGACTTCTTGCGAAAACGGATCCGCGCTTTGTCCGGCGCGAACGGCGGCTCATTTTTTCTCCTCCAGCGCGTCCATCAGATAATCAATGTCAATCATATCCTGCCAGTACCAGCGGTTGCGGATGGTGGTCAGGCAGAAACTGATGCCCGCAACAAACAAACCGACGACCGTTGTTGCAAAAGCAATCACAAGGTTGGTTGCCAATTCGTCAATGTTGCCGTCCGTCAAACCGATTAAAGCCGGGCCGAGCGGAATCAATGTTCCCATCAAACCGAGCATCGGGCCGACGGTTGTGATAATTCTTGTTTTTTCCGTTCTCTTCATCATTTTGACTTCATAGTCGTCGGCGATCTTTTCAACGTGCTTCAAATCGCCTCCTTCGACGGAATCGGCAGCGTCTTTTGCGAAAGCCGCAACCATCTGGGTTTGTTTTCCGTCAAGATTTCTGAGAATGGACGCTGCTTTTTTGTATTTGGTTTCTGCCGATTCGGAAGAGTCCATAATTCCGCAAAGCTGATGCGTTTCTTTTTCAAGCGCCCTTTGATCTCTGTGGCGGCGCGTATATTCCGTAATGAATTCGCCGGCTAAAATCAGCGATAAAATGACCAGCAAAATCAATATGATCATGACCGGATACAAAAGCGAATTTGAAAAAATATACGTAATGTATGAAATGGTCGATCCAAAATCAGATAAAAATGCAATTTCTGCCATAATGTTCCCCTAAAATTTCCAATCTTTTATTTGTAATTCTTTTAATCCTCATAATCTGTTTTTGATTTCTTGACTGTTTTTTCACGGCTTTTGTCGGCGGACACGGTTAATATTGCGCCGAACAAAACCAGCAGGCAAATGCCGGCCAGCACCGTTAATTCCGCTGTTCCGAATGAGCTCGGAATGGTTGAGCGGGTCGCACCGGCGCTGATGTATGCCGGAATCATAATGGCTGCAATTAAATAAAAAAGGCCGATGAAGACCATAATTGCGCCGAGCGTGTCCGGTGTTCCGTCAAAGTTGATATGCAGTTTCTTTGCGATTTTGCTCAGGTTTTTCATCACGTATGTTGTGATCAATATCGAGAGGACAAAGACAACGCCGACTAATGCGCCGATGAGAATGCCGTCGAGCTCAACAACCGTTGAAAGCGCGACACACGAAACAAGAAGCGCGGCCATACACACAGGGCACGGAAAAACCATAATCAAAAAAGTTTTATTCGATACATCGCAGCCGGCATGCCATTTTTTCATTGTGGCAATGCCGCCGGCCAATAAGAACAAAGCAAGTGTTATGTGAATCGCTGCTGCTAACGGTGAACTCATAAAGGATGTCACATCAATTGCATCCATGAAGTAACCCGCAACAAGTGCGATTGCAAAGTATAAAAGACATAAGGCAAAAACAATTTTCCATCCGGTTTTAGAAAAACCGCATCCGACCCCCGTCTTTAAACCGAAAATAAACACACTTGACAAAATTCCTATTACTATAAGAGTTGCCATCGGTTCCATGAACCAATAATTAAGTTATGGCAGTTATATTAAGGTTCTCATTGGGCTTCCATGTATTATCTTTTTTAATTAAATGGCTGACGCTAGTCAATTTCGTCGTTTTACGTTTTTTAATATTTGTTGCAATAATTCATAATATTATTAATAATTTCTCTAAAAAGTATTAAATATTTTAAATTTAGTAACACGTTTAATTCGACTGAATGAAATTTTCCAAAAACCGAATCATTTTTACACGGTTTGAATTTCCTGTCAGGGGTATCCGTTATGAAATACACAAAAAATCATTTATTTTCGTTCTTTTCGTTCTTTTTGGTTGTTTTGGCCGTTTTGACCGTATTGTTTTTGACAGCTTCGCCGGCTTCAGCGGCTTCGGTTGAAATTGCATACATTACAGACATTGACAGTCCGTTTCCGCTCGGGGATGCATCCCAATCGCTTTCAGGCGTCAATCTTAATTTGTACGCCCTTCCGGGAGATTCAGACCGGCTGAGTACGGGTGTTTCGGAAGATCTTGTTTTTATTGATGTCCGGTCCGAGGCCAATCTTGAAATGATTGACTCTTTGAAAGCAGGCGGAAAATTTTCGGGAACAGTTCTTCTTTTGACAAAAGACGCCGACAATCTTTTTTCGGCCGAAATTACTTCTTCCGAATCTTTTACGGACACGGATGAATTAACAGCGGCTCAATACTGGACGCGCCATCCGGAAAATCTGAAAAATCTTCTGATTTGGTCGGCCGATAAATTTGCCGGACAAACACTCGGCCCGGCAGCCGACCCGATTGATATGACCGATCCGGACAACAGAACTTCTGTCCTGCTGGTTGTTACGCCCAATGCCGTTGCCATTTCGTCTGTTACGGATGAACTGTCCGAATACGGTATTGATCTCAAATTTGCCAATTTGACGGCTCTTCAAAGCGCGTCCAGCGATTCTTCCGTTATTCCTTCTGTTTTGGAAGAAATCGATCAATTTGACGGCGACATTATTTTGGAAATCGCTGCCCCGGGTTTAAACCCGACTTATGAGGCGAATATTTCCGCGGCTGTTGAACGCAGCGGCGCTGTTGCGGTTCTCGGAAAAGGATTGTCTTTAAATGCTTCTAACTTGACCGTTTCAGTTCCGACGAACTCGGGTTTAGATGCGGAGGATATTGCAAAAATTAAATTGACCGGAAATTATTGGGCCACCGTTCTGCCTGAAAATCTGGTCCGAATGTTTGTTTACATGTCTGTTCACGCAGACGGCCGCGCCGATTTAGATTCTCTTATCAAACCGACAATGAATATTCCGACAATCGGCATTTATCATCCCGATGCGCCGACACTGACTTACGGTGCCAATAATGACGAACTTCCTCACCTTTTTGATGACAGGTCCGCTTACAATAATTGGTATGCAGATTACAAGTCTGAAAACGGATTGGAAGATAACGGCCAATGGATTGCCGTTTCTTCCTATTACAGAGATTATCAGGAAGGAAAAATGCACACCGAAGAGATGATGATTCGAAAACTGGAAGCCGAAGGATACAATGTTCTTGCCTTTTTCCATCCGGCAAGCGCGTCGGCGGATGTCAGCGCTTATTTCAGCGAAAATCCGGCGGACGGCAAACCGGTTGACGTTTTCATTCATTTCCAGACCTTCGGCGCAAACGCGCCGCTGAACAAATACGGTGCGCCTGTTTTGGAAGCCGTTTTGCTGAGCAGCTACACGTCTTTGGAAGAATGGCAGGGAGATCCGAACGGTTTGAAGAAATCAACCTTCTATTACAAGATTGATCAATCCGAATCGGCGGGGTCCGTTTTCCCTGTCGGCGTTGAAATTCAGATGACTGTCGATGATCCGATTCCGTATCCGATTGAAGACCGTGTTGACCGTCTTCTCGGGCAGGTGAAGGGATATTCGAATCTGCGCCACACACCGAATGAAGAGAAAAACATTGCATTGATTTATTTCAACCATCCGCCCGGTAAACAAAATATCGGCGCCAGTTATTTCGATTTGTTCGGCTCGCTTGAAATGATTCTGTCGGCCATGAAAGATGACGAATATGATGCCGAAGTATGGACCGAAGAAGAAATCTATGACAAAATTATGACCGGCGGCCGCAATGTCGGCGGCTGGGCGCCCGGCGAACTTGAAAAATTGGTTAATGAAGGACTTGCAGATGATTCCGTTGTCTTGCTCCCCGTTTCCACTTATGAAAAATGGGTCGATGAATTATCGGACGGGCAAAAGAAAATCATTGACGAAATGACCGCCGAATGGGGCGCGCCCGGAAAAAGCGATTTTATGACCGTTACAAGAAACGGCGAACGCTTTTTCGTCCTGCCGATTATTCGAAACGGCAACATCATTTTAGCGCCCGAACCGGCCCGCGGCTGGGAAGAAGATCTTGAAAAACTTTATCACGATATGAACATCCCCGTTCCGCACCAATACGCCGCATTCTATCTGTGGCTCCAAAAACCCGCGGAAGACGGCGGATTCGGCGCGGATGCGATGGTTCACCTCGGCCGTCACGGAACACAGGAATTCCTTCCCGGCAAAATGATCTGCATGGATGAGTCAAGTGCTGCTGATTTAATGGTCGGGGATGTTCCGAACATTTACCCCTACATCGTTGACGGATCGGGCGAAGCGCTTCAGGCGAAGAGACGCGGATACGCAACCGTCATTACGCATCTGACGCCGCCGATTGCGCAAAGCGGTCTTTCTGTCGAATTGTCGGGGCTGAACGAAAAAATCATCGAATATGAGCGTGCCAAAAGCGGCGGCGGTGATTCTTCCGGGTATAAAAATTCCATCATTGAAATTCTCGGCTCGAGTACGGTTGCAAACGATTTAGGCATTGATGTTTCCGGGTTCGACGACGATGCTTATTTTGAAGAATCGCTTGAAGAAATCACGGAATATTTAGAAATTATCACGCAGCAATCCATCCCGTACGGAACACACGTTTTCGGCAGCCGTTTGTCGGATGAAAAAATGAGCATGTTTGTTGAAACGATTTACGCCGACAGACTGTTTTCAATTTCCTGCAGCCTTCTCGGATTCGGCGAAAATCCCGATTACGGCGAGCGCGATGAGGCGCGTTTATTCGCTTCTTCAATGGCGCTTATGATTGTCGAAAGCACTTCCAAAGAATCTTTTATTTCGGCGGCTGCCGGGGCTCTTGAAGTCGAAGAAACCGCTTTGGCAGCTCAAAAAACAGATTTGGAGAACCTATATACGACGGCTTTAGGAACAATCAACAAATTGGACGGCATTTGGGAAACGGAAGGGCTTTTAAGCGCTTTAAACGGCAGATACATTGAAACAAGTCCGCTCGGCGATCCTGTCCGCAATGAGGATGTTCTTTCGACCGGCCGAAATCCTGTCGGTTTTGTTTCAAACCGGGTCCCGACAGCCGAGGCTGAAGCAATCGGCATTAAAATGGCGGATGAAATGATTTCGGCGTATTATAATGAAACCGGAAGCTTCCCCGAAAAAATCGGCGTCGTTTTGTGGTCGGTTGAAACTTTCCGGCATGACGGCGTGATGGAAGCAATGGCGATTCATTTGATGGGCGGCGAAATTATCCGCGCAGCGTCAGGCAGTGTCACAAATACGAAAATCACTGTTCTTTCCGAAGACAATTTAAAAGTCATGACAAAAGACGGCGCGCTTCAAAGACCTCGTGTTGATGTTGTTTTTACAATCAGCGGTCTTTATCGGGATACGCTGCCCTACCAAATCCGTCTGCTGAATTCGGTCGTCAGTATGATTTCCGCCTATGATTCCGACAACACGATTGAAAATCATGTCCGATCGAATACGCTCGGCATGGAAGCACAGCTGAACGGGCTCTCAAACGCCGATAAAGAAGAAATTATCCGCAGTTATAAGGAAGCTGATCCTTCTTATGAAGGCGGTTTGGACGATTTTGATGCTTTGGCGGCCCAGCTTTCTAAAATCCGGATTTTCGGTCCGCCGCCGGAAAGTTACGGAACCGGCATTGAAAAAGAAATTGAAGCCGGCCAGGGCTGGGATTCTGACAGCGCGATTGACAAAATCGCGGAGCTCTACATTTTCAGAATGGCGAACATGTACACCGTTAACAGCGCCGGCGACATTATTTTCCTCGGCAATTTCGGAATCGTTTTTGAAATGAATTTAAAAGGCGTTGAAATCGTCACAAACAGCCGTTCCAGCAACTTGTACGGCATTTTGGACAACGACGATTTCTTCCAATATGTCGGCGGTATGTCTGCCGCTGTTCAAAGTTTGGATGAAAACAAACAGCCGCCTCAGGTTCAGGTCGTCAACCTCCGCATCGGCGGCAAAGAATCGGTTCAGTCGCTGAGTGAGTTCCTGACGCTTGAAATCCGCTCCCGCGCTTTGAATGAGAAATATCTGCAGGGAATGATGGAATCGGGATATTCCGGCATGAAAGAAATCTCCGAAATCGTTGACAATTTGTGGGGCTGGCAGGTGACGACACCGCATGCCGTCAGCGAATACATGTGGAACGATGTTTACACGGCGCTGGTCACAAATCAGGATGTCAGCGATGCTTTCAGAAATTCAAATCCGTACGCCTACGAATCCATGCTGACGCGCATGATTGATGCGAATGCCAAAGGCTATTGGAATCCGTCTGAGACAACAATTCAAAATTTGGCCAAAGAATTGGCCGAAACGGTTGTCGCAAGCGGCGTTGCCTGCTGCCATCACACCTGCGGCAACCCGACGCTGAACAATCACATTGCAGGAATCTTGTCCATTCCGGGCGTTGTTGAAAAAGATGTTGCAAAGCAATGGCAGCAGCTGACGGAAGAAGCGACCAATGTCAAAATTAAGCCGACAAACACCAAACCGCCGGGCAAATCTTCGAGCGGAACGGGCGCGGCAAACATTGTCGAATCCGGCACCGACGGAACGGAACAGGTTCAGGCCGATCCTGTCGGTCAATCTCAGGAAGAGACGAAAAATCCGGGTCAAGGCGCCGGAACGGATATGACATCGACACCCGGCCAATCGGTTTCCGGTTTTGAAATGACGGTTCAATCCATCAGCGACGCGGCCAATTCCGTCCGCGATTTCATTGAAAATCCGACCTTCTCGGCGACGTCGCTGGTTGCGATTTTATTTGTTGTCGGAACGGTCGGGGCGCTGTTTTACGGATTCAGAAGAAAAAATATTTGATAAATTTTAACGGACGGGATCTTTCCCGTTCTTTTTTCTTTCTTTTTGTTTATTTATGGCAATGGCAATGATTGTTTTAATCGTCGGCGTTGTCTTCTACGGCTTCCGCAAAAAAAATATTTAACTCCCGGAAGCCGAACTTAAAAACAGACCTCATTTAAACCAACCCTCTCAAAGATTGTCCGAATTTGAAAGTTCGGACAATCTTCCGATTTTTCAAATCGTAAAAAACGTAAATGCGAAAACCTGAATTGAAAACTTCAGCTGAAAACTTTGTTGAAAACTTTAACTGAAAATCTTAATTGAAAACCGCAATTCGAAATCAGATCTTTTGAATTCCCGTAATCTTATCTTTTTCAAAATCAAAAACAACAGCCGTTTCATTGCCGTCTTCAATCGTCACTTTCCGGTCCGCCGTCATTTCGCCGCAAACCGCGGCAGTCATGCCGCCTTCTTCCAAAACGCGGATGCACTCTTCTGCGTTTTCAGGCTTTGCGGTCCAAACAAATCCGGTTCCGGGGTGCATTAAACACCATTTTTCAATCGTGATTTCCGAATTTTCGGAACTTTTTGGCCTCACAATGTCTGCCGGCCTGATCTGTGCGCCGACACCGCTTGTTTCGCACAGCATGCCGAGCGTTCCGATCACACCGGGATTGCTGATGTCTTTTCCGGCTGTTGCCAGCTGTCTCTGTCCGATAATTTGCGGCGCTTCATACATCTTTCGGATTTCTTCCGGCGTTTTGGCGGAGACGGATTCAAAACTGTAAGGCGAATTCGGCCCGGTCCGCCCGTCCAAATCAATCGCGTAAATGACAACGTCTCCCGGTTTTGCCGAATCGCTTCGAATGATGTGTTCTTTTTTCGCGATTCCGATGATTGCAACCGACAAGGATTTTTCGCCTTCCGGATGCGTGTGCCCGCCGACGACAGGAACGCCGAATTTTTTAATGCCTTCCGCCATTCCTTTGAAAATCTCTTTAAACGTTTCGGAATCTGTCGATGACACAACGTCGACCATCGCAAGCGGCCGACCGCCCATCGCGGCAATGTCGTTCACATTGACAATCACGGACGTAAATCCCGCCCACCACGGACTTTTTTCAATCAGCCGGCCCCAAATGCCGTCGGCCGCAAACAAGATGACATCGCCGTTTCCGATGTCAATCGCCGCCGCATCGTCTCCGAAATCCGCGATGCAGCCGCCGTAAGCGTCGGCGACATCTTTGAAAATCTCGGAAACAGAGGCGATGGGTCCTTTTCGGGAAGTGCCGTCAAACGTTTTAATGGATTCGGCGAGTTTTTGCAAGTCAATCGATGAATCTGAATTCGGCACGCTGTTACCCCTTCGTTTATTCCTTAATTTCCCCGTCTTTTTTGGAGGCGGTAATCGTTTTCAATTCTTTTCCGCAGGCTTTCTTCTCAACCGACAAATCGTTCCCGAGCAGGCCGTAAGCATCTGATCTGCATTGCCTGCAGTGTTTCATCTGCTTGACATACGGCGCGCAGGCGTCCTGAACGGCTTTTCTTTCCGCGTCTGTCGGCGGCACAATATCGGCAAAAGCGGCTTGGTTGATGAGCGGCATCACATTCATGATGTAAACACCGAGGCCGTTCATTTTTTTTGCGATTTCGATGATGTGTTTGTCATTGATTCCGGGAATCAGCACCGTGTTGATTTTAACGGTCATTCCCGCGGCAACCGCCATTTTGATGCCTTTAAGCTGATTTTCGATTAAAATCTCGGCGGCGGCTCGGCCTTCATATTTTTCGCCGTTGTAATAAATCATGCTGATGATTTCTTTTTGAATATCAGGATCAATCGCATTGAGCGTTACCGTCAGCGTTTCCACATTTGATTCCTGCAGTTCGTCAAAACGATCGGGCAGTAATAATCCGTTTGTGCTGATGCAGAGCGTCTTGTCCGGGAAATTTTCGCGAATGAAGCGGAATGTTTCAAACGTTTCGTCATTGTCCAGCGGGTCGCCCGGTCCGGCAATGCCGATGACGCTGATGTAGGGATTCTGTTTTAAAATCTGTTCCGTTCTTTCAAGCGCGTTTTTCGGCGAAAGAACTTCGCTTGCCACACCCGGCCGGCTTTCATTGACGCAGTCAAATTTCCGGTCACAGTAATTGCATTGAATATTGCAGGACGGGGCAACCGCCAAATGCAGCCGCCCGAATTTATGCTGCGCTTCCGGAGAATAGCAGGGATGCTCGGCAATTTTCCGCCGCGTCTCATCGCTCATACAACTTTTCAAAATCATTCACCCCGTTTTTGAATTTTATGTTTTTAAGCCTGACTTTATTTTTTTGGCATTCGTTTTATGTTTTTACAGTTGTTCGTATATGTTTTATGTTTTAGCTTATGCTTCATCTATGTCTTGTGTTTATATTAATTGTTTGCCGATTTCTCTTGCTTTTTCCAACACACTTTCGTCTTTTAAAAGTTCGTCCGTGTTGTGAACGCCGGCGGCAGTCACGGTTCCGACAGGAACAAATCCGTATCCCTGAAATATGTATTCGATCCGTTCCGGTGTTTTTGCATAATGTTCCGGCATCGGTGCGCCCTGCGTGATGACAACCGCTAACTTTTTGCCGGCGGGAATCAATGAATTGCGTTCGGCATCTTTTAAAGCAAAACAGCGGTCGATGAACGTTTTCAGCTGGCCGGTCATTTCGCCCATGTAAATCGGCGTTCCGATTACAACGGCATCCGCTTTTTTCAGCTCGTCGTAAAGCAGGTACATATCGTCTTTACGAACACAGGATCCGGTTTTTCGGCAGGATTCGCAGCCGAAACAGCAGCCGATATTCATCTTTGCCAAATTGAAAATTTCAGTTTCGACACCTTTTGTTTCGGCACCTTTCGCTTCAGCTTCTTTTGTTTCGGCACCTTTTGTTTCGACACCTTTTGCTTCGGCTTCTGTCGCTTCGACTTCTTTCATCATTTCGTTCATTAAATATTTCGTACTGCCGTTTTCGCGGGCGCTGCCCAAAATTCCGATAACCCTCATTTCTTTTCCTCTCTAATCTTTGGTTTTTGATTTGCCGATTTTGTCCGTCTCTCCGGCAAGTCTTCTCTTTTATCGTTTTTCATTTATATTATACTTCTCTTGGCGAATATTGTATTTCAAAAAGCAGAAGTTTATGTCATATTTTTATAGTTGTTCATATAATTATATCTAAGCTTTAAAAACGATAAAATGGTAAAAACGAATCTAAAGGTGTTATTTTGTCAATCGAGTATCTTTCAAATCCCAATCTTCCGATCATTAAAAACGGGTGGAAAGGAAATCCTGTCCGAAACGGCTCTTTTTTAAATGATCGCCCTTCCCAGATCAGCATAACGAAATTTGCGAAGTCCAGATTGTATAATCCGCAGCGGACAGAACGCAAAAATGATACGTTTCGTCTCGGGTTCTGCCCGAATGATGATTTTTTCAAATCCGATGAAGACATGATTGTCTGGCTCGGCCACGCTTCTTTCTTTATCCGGCTCGGCGGCGTCACTCTTCTGACCGATCCGTCTTACAACAGTTTCCCGACACGCCCGCGTATGGTTCCGATTCCCTGCGACGTGGATGTTTTCAAGTATGTCGATTACGTTCTCATCTCTCACATGCATCATGATCATGCCGATATGCGCTCGCTTCGGAAAATTTTCAAAGGAAACAAAAAAACGCAGGCGCTTTTGCCTTTGGGCGGTCATAAATATTTGAAATATTTCACTTCCAATTGGCAGGAAGCCGGCTGGTACCAGCAGTACCGGACCGTTCCCGAAATCGAAATCTATTTCCTTCCCAGTTTTCATTGGTCGCGCATGGGTCTTTTTGACAACAACAGCACGCTTTGGGGCAGTTTTATCATTCGCGGCAACGGCAAAACCATCTATTTCGGCGGCGATACGGCCTGGAGTTCTCATTTTGAAACCATCTCCGAACTCTTTCCGTCAATCGATTACGCGATTCTGCCCATCGGCGCTTACACGCCCCGCTCCATCGCGGGAACCGCCCACATTTCTCCCGACGAAGCCGTCAAAGCCGCCGGGATTCTCGGCGCGGAAAATTTGATTCCGATGCATTACGGCACTTATAAAATGGGACAGGAGCCGCTCGGTGAACCGTACCGCAAAATCTGCCGAATGAATGAAGACGGCGAAATCTGCGGCTGTTTGAATTGTTTGGATGTCGGCGAAGAATTTTTGATTTGATTCGATTTGGTTTGGTTCGATTTGGTTTGGTTTGATTCGATTTGATTTCGGATCAAATTCATCTTCTCGAATCTGCTTTTCCTTTTTTCCGATAGGTTTATAATGTTATCTTCGTTCATTTTGAATAATGATTTTTAAATAACAGGAACATTTGAAATGACGGATGCAGAAAAACAAAAAATTCAATACATTTTTTCGGATATGGACAACACGCTTTTTGATTTCGTTCACGCCAAAGTCAAGGCCTGCGCGGCTGTTGTCGATCATATCGGAACCGGGGATCCGCATGAAATGCTTTCTTATTTCCTGCGCGGTATTTACGGATTTGAAAATTTGGAAAATATCGAAGATTTCCTGAAAGAAAAATATGTTTTTTCCGAATCTCTTTTTGAAGAATGCTGCTGCATCTATGAAGATGTCAAAGTCGAAAATGTCGAACTCTACGACGGCGTCCGCAAAACGATTGAAACCGTCAAAGACATGGACCGCTCTTTTATTATTGTGACCGACGCGGATACGGAAAACGCTTACCGCCGGATGAAACGCGTCAAGCTGGACGGCCTGGTGGACGACGTGATTGCTTATGATATGTCCGGCAAAAAGAAACCCGATCTCGGCGCCTTTGAATTTGCGCTGAACCGTTCCGGCGCGAATGCTTCCGAATCTATGTATATCGGCGACAGTCTCAGGCGCGATATTGCGCCCGCCAAAAAAATCGGCATGGTAACAGCGTACGCCGCTTACGGTGACCGAAACGACCATGACCGTGATTTCTATTTTGAACCGGATTACAAATTGGGCAATCTCGGCGAAATCATTGACATTATTCAAAAAAATCCGCAAAAAACTTCACGGCAGCCGCAGAAATCATCCGTTTCAAAACAGGCCGATGAAAAGGCAGCCGTTTCGGAAAATTAATTTTTTGTCTGATCGGATTGTTTTTCTTTTGTGTTTTTGCTTGTCTATTTTTGATTTGCTTGTTTTTGATTTGTTTGTTTTTGATTTGTTTATTTCTCTTTCATTTGATTCAATGTATATTATTTTACAAAGTTATTCTTTTAGAGAATGTCTCATTTAATTTTTGATCCGTGCATCAGATATATATAGGATACTCGATTTCTCAAATTTATGGTGGAACTCATCTCTAATTTTGGTTTTTTGGCGGTTATCTATCTTGTTTTAAACATTATTGCATTTGCCGCATATGGTTTGGATAAGACGAAAGCATCGCTGAACAAATGGCGCGTCCCTGAAAAAACACTCTTGATTCTGGCTTTTTTCGGACCTTTCGGGGCTTATGCCGGCATGCTTGTTTTCAGACATAAAACACAAAAGAAGCCGTTCACATGGGCTGTTCCTTTGTTTATGCTGATTCATTTGATTTTAATCGGAATTTTTATTTTTTTCTAAAAATTCCTTATTAATTTTTTAAATTTATTATGTCATATTACTTCATGAGTATTACTCATATATCTTAAAATATTCAGTATGTTCCTAATAAACTTTATATATCTTTGACTATTATGTTTTTGATATACTTTCAAAAACGAATTATTGTACAATTCATATGAAATTTCATTGTCGGTAAATAATATGCTGTCTCAATTCAAATTTTGCCTCCTTTTTATTTTGCTTTTATCCGTTTTCGGAACGGGACTTGCAGCGGCAGCGGATGATTTTGATCCCGATAAAAATTCTTTAAACTCAATTCTGAGCGGAAATCTGCATATTCTGGATTACCAAGAAACCATATACGTCAACGGAGAAACCGTCACAATTGTAAACAATTTTGAGTCTGTCAGAGACGGTAATATGGTTCGAACTTACAACGGAGCCACATATTCCGCAAATTCCGGCATATTCAATGTTCTTGCCGTGAATGTTATTCAATTTAATTTGTCTGATATAACTTTAAACGACGACGGCCAATTTGTCATTTATTTATGCGGTTCTTTCAATGAAACCGATACGAATGTCACTCATCTTGACCGCGAACTGACATTTAAAGTCGAATCAAAAGAAGTTGAAAAATTAAATACGGAAGACCCTGAAAATGCAGATCCGGATGTCAAAAAGATTGTTTATCCGGTTACCGGCGGATTTACACACGATTTTAATAAAAAACCGTATTATATTATTGATTTTTCAACGTATTTCAATGACGGCTCTTCCGTCTATCCCGATTTTAAAGAAACAGTCTTGTATGAAAATAATATGATTTACTCTTTTGAACAAGGCTGTCTTCGAATGATTTATTGGTATGAAACCGAAGACGAAAACGAAGAACTTGAAGACGGTGATGCAAAAACAGATTTTATTCCGTATGAACCGGAATTTATTATGAACTTATCTTCGCAAAATTCATTTTCTCTGAACCACGTTTTCATTTGTCCTGTTCACGATTCTTATATCGGATATGATTCCGATTCCCGAACTGAAAAAGTGAATGTGGCCGGCACTCTTCTTTCCGAATGCTCTGAAACATATCAATGGAATATTTTGATTAACGACGACGAAAAAGACGGTTTGAATTATTTATGCACATATCAGGATTCTCATACGGATGAAAATTTAAATGACGATTTTGAAGAATTACCTGATGTGAATGATGAAAATGCTGCATTGTATCCGCATTTCATGTCTTTGAATTCGGATGCGTTGAGAAGCGATTTGCTGAAAAACCGCAATTTGGCCGTCACTTTCTATCCGTATAAAGTGATTCAGACGGATGACAATACGCCTGATGAAAATGCAGATCCGAATGAAATCGGCAATGAAGACGAAAAAGAAAATGTCGTTTCATATCACGATGCTGCTTATTCTTTTACATTTAAGCGTGAATTCCGCAAAATTTCATTTAATCCTGTCATTGAAGACGGAAAAATCAGTATTTCCGTTAAAAATGATTTGTCTTCTCCCGAAGTTTCCGGCTTGTCCGGCATTTCTTTCCCGGGAAGCGAAGCACTTTTGGAAGTGCTTCAAAATTCCGAACTGATTGTTGAAAATTTAAATTCGGAAGTCTTGAAAAGTATTGAAAACGAATATCTTGGAGACGAAACACCTGTTCATGCGGTTGTCAATATCGATTTCAGCAACAAAGATGAAATCAACGCGATATTGTCTGAAACTGAAGGCAGGGTTCTGCTGGAGTTCGAAGTTCCGATGATTGATTCGGAAGGAAACGTCATTGAAAGAGATGAATTAAACATCTTCCACATTGTCGAAGAAAACGGCGAAACAAAATTAGTGCCGCTTAAAATTGAAAGTGTTTCCCGGATGGATGATTACTATATTGTAACAGCGGGAACGCCGAGTTTTTCTTCTTTTGCGGTGGCATCCCTTGAACCTGAAGCCAAAACATCCCGTTCAGGCTCGAATTCATTCGGTTTTGCCGCGGAAATTCCCGTAAACGAACCTGAAACAAAACAGAACGACACACCGGAGCCTTACAGTATTGATATCCCGCAAAACCCTGTTACCGATATCATTCAAAAGGTGCAGGGACATTTGTCCGTTTTCTCAATATTGGTTGTTCTGACATCCGGCTTGTTCATGTGGGATTATATCCGCAGAAGAATTTAATTTCTTCATCCGATATTCTTTTCATTTGATTTTCTGCTTTCTTTCTCTTTTTTTCTTATTCTTCTTTCTGTTTTTTTCTCTTTTCTCTCTGTTTTCTTTTCTCTGTTTTTCTCTTCTCTGTTTTTCTCTTCTCTGTTTTTCTCTTCTCTGTTTTTCTCTTCTCTGTTTTTCTCTTCTCTGTTTTTCTCTTCTCTGTTTTTCTCTTCTCTATTTTTCTGTTTTCTTTCTGCTTCCTCTCTTGAAATTTTCATCATCTTAAAATAGAAAGCCGTTATTCATTTTGTATTCGATTTAATTTAATCCAATTAAATTTATTTAATTTCATTTAATTTTTGAGATGATATTTTGGAATCTTTTAAAAATACGGCATTAACGGTTATCGGCGGCGTCGGATATGATTCTCTGTCCGAAGACGGCGCGGCGCGGTCTGAAATTAAAACACCTTACGGGACTGTTTCTGTTTCCGCCTTTTCAAAAGACGGTTCGGATATTGTTTTTATTTCCCGTCATCAGGGAAAACAGCATGTTCCGCCTCATAAAATTAATTTTTTGGCGCTTGTTGACGCGGCCCGCCAAATCGGCGCTCCTGTTTTGTCCGTCAATTCCGTCGGATTAATGAGAAGCGTGCCGCTGACCGGGAATTTCGAAACAAAAGACCGGCTCAAAGACAAGCCGGCCGTATCCCCTGAGAACTTTTTGGATTTTCCTTTTTTTGTCCCGACCGATTTTGTGGATTTGACGAAAAACAGAATCAGCACATTTCATGATGAAGACACGGTTCATGTCGACATGACGGACCCGTACTGCGTGTACATTCGAAGTTTGCTGTACGGCATTTTAAAAGACAGATCTGTTTCTTATTCGGAAGGGGTCTATTTGTGCACGGAAGGGCCCCGGTTTGAAACAAAAGCGGAGATTCAGATGTTTGCTCATTACGCGGATGTTGTCGGCATGACGGGCATTCCCGAGGTTGTCCTGGCAAAAGAAGCCGGCCTTTGTTATGCTTCGTTTTGCACGATTACAAATCCGGCGACCAGTCTCAGCGGAAATATGGTGACGGCCGATGAAGTAACAGCCGCCGTTGAGAAAAACCAAAAAACTGTTTTTGAAATTATATTCGCTTTAGCATCCGTTTTATCGGATTGCAGAAATCATCCCGATCAAAACAAATGTCATAAAAACTGCCGGTGCCAAAATGCAGTCGTCGGCGGCAAACTTTGATTGCCCCGATTTTTGATTTTGATTTTTAGCTTTGATTTTTACTTGAAATTTCGTTTTGATTTTTATTTGAAATTTCGTTTTTGATTTTTACTTGAAATTTCATTTTGATTTTTATTTTTGAATTTCGTTTTTGAAAAAAGTGTGTTTTGCTTTCAGATTTTGTCTGAAATCTTAAAGTTAAGTTTAAATTTAAAATCAGCTCAATTTCGTTTAAACCGAATTGATATCGAATTCGGGTTTGACAGATTCAATCGGCTGCGCAAACCAGGCAAAAGCCGCCATTGCGCCGATGATGCCGTTTCCGTCTAAAATGATGTCCACGTGATTGTTTTCAGCGGTTTTCAATGTTGTTTCGCGGGAGACGCGCATTGTTCTTCCCTGCCGGCTGTATTCCCTCAGGTCGTCCGTGACGTCAAAACCGGTGTAGACAAGCATTCCTGTATTTTCACTGACGCTGTATTCCAAAAGAAGTTCTTTGATGCCGGCAATTAATTTTTCTTTGGCCGCTTCGGTTGTGCAGCCGAATTCCAAAACCGTTGACATGCAGTTTTGTGTTTTTTCGGGAACGGGGAATAATTGAACGAGCGCCTGTGACAGATAAACAGCGTTTTCATTGCTCACTGCTTTTCCGATATTGTGCGTCAGTGTCCAGGTGGCGCCTTCGTCACAGGAATCTGTGTCGTCGATTGCGATTAAAACGCGCTGCCGTTTCGGGACAAATATCTTTCCGGTTGCCGTTTTTCCGCCGCCGGATTCTGAAATATCGTATCTTAAAACACCGTCGGCATAAGCCCGGCATTTGGTTGCGCCGATGCCGCCGCCGCCGATTCCCATGTAAGTGATTTGAACTTCATTTTTGGAATCGTCGCAAATGACGGATTCAATTCCGGCTGCCGCAACGGATGATTTTAATTCAAGGGTTGAGGGTCCGGTTTTAACAGAATAGCGGATACATTCGCCCAGCGCCCGGGCGCTTTTGACTGCCGGGGATTTTGCATAATGATGCAGAGACCAGCAGGCACCGCCCCAGCAATTTGAATGTTCGATAATTTCGGCGTTTTCACCGTTTTCATCGCAAATTGCATAGATGCCTTGATAAGGAACTGTATACGGCTCGTCCATTAAAGATATACCTCCGGCATGTTTCTTTTTGTAAAAGAATCAGCCTGTTATAAATGATGTGGTGACAAGTGTCTTTTTTTATTTTTTTATTCCACTTTAAGGCAAAATTATATTATTTTCACTTCCTTCTGACGTGCATTTATCCTTTTTGTGCTTTTTTTGCTTTTGTGCTTCTTTTGCTTTTGTGCTTTTTTACTTTTTGTGCTTCTTTTGTTTTTGTGCTTTTTTAAAAATTCTTTTTTCCGATTCGTTACCCGATATACTCACTTTCGTTCATGCTGACGTAGCAGCCGTCTCCGATAATTAAATGATCCCACACACGAATTCCCAGCAGTTTACCGTTGTCGATGATTCTGTTGGTGATGACAATGTCTTCCCTGCTCGGTTCGGGATCGCCCGACGGGTGATTGTGAATCAGCACAATCGAGGCGGCCGATTCCAATAAAGCAGCTTTGAATATCTCCCGCGGCTGAACAATGCTGCAGTCAAGGCTTCCGACAAAAATCGTGACATCTGAAATGATTTGATTTTTCGTATCCAAGCAGAGAATCATAAATTTTTCCTGTTTCTCTTCCCGGATTTTCGGATAAATGTATTGAAAAATGTCATCCGGGCCGTTTATTTTTCTTTTCGGTTCTTCCGAATAAGTTTCCAGCCGCCTTGAAAGTTCAAAAACAGATATGATTTGGCAGGCCTTCGTTTGGCCGATTCCCGGAATTTTCATCAGTTCGGCAGCAGAGCTTCGGCTCAGTTTTTTAAGCGACATATTTGAAAATATGTGTCGGCAGACGGTGACAATGTTCATCCCTCTTGTTCCTGTCCCGAGAACGACAGCCATCAGTTCCGCATCGGAAAGCGATTCCGGTCCGTATTTTAAAAGTCTTTCACGCGGCCGTTCCGTTTCCGGCAAATCTTTCATTCGAATTTCTGTTTTCAGCATAATGTCGAATTTTCCCGCAAAGCATATAACCGCTTTTAAAAATTTAAAAACCAAAACATTATATAGGGATGTAAAAAAAGAGTCAGGCGCCGGAATTATAACCTAAATAAAACCATTTTTTTGTCATTCAGTCATTATCATTCGGTCATTGATTCCATTCTTATTCATCATTCAGTCATTAAAAAAGAAACCCGGCGCCGGTTCAATTCATTTTTAATTTCTTCAAAAAACACGCCGTATCCGGCAACGGTTTTATTTTCCGGGGCGTTTCCGTCTTTGACGCTTGTCGTCAAAACCCCGCAGGAAGGACTTTTGGGCATCCCCTTTATTATAATCGCATATCCCTCTTCGGAAAACATTTCAATCATTTCGACAGAAGGCGCAAGCAAATTCCGGCAGAATTCTCTGTAATCCGGCGTGTCATAATCTTCCCGCGCTTTTTTATCGCGGTCCGGCCCGGCATATATCAGTTCGGGACAAGGCAATTGAATGATCTTTTTATCCCGGGCGTCAAACAAAGACGGTTGCCGGATGCCTTTGACGCGCGCGGCAGGATTTAACAGACAATGGGCGACAACGTATATGTTTTCTTTTTGATTCATGTTCCGGCCTTTTGTCCCTGCTTTTTGTCTTCCGGTTTTTGTCTTCCGGCTTTTGTCTTCCGGCTTTTGTCTTCCGATTCTTTATCTTTTGAATTTTTTATTCAAGATTTTCTTTTCTGTTTTCTTTTCTTCCTTATTTGCATCAATTTATTTCAATGAATGTATTAATTCCAAATCATGTGTTTCCAAATTCATGTGTTTCTAAATCACGTATTTTCAAATTTATATGTTTTTAATAATTAATATTGTTTTTTCAAAAAAGTATATAGATTTCAGCAGAGTTTTTATATTTGTACTTATATATCTCTAAGTGTTGCTTCCGCAACAAATAATCATTTATAAAAAACAATAACGGAGAGTTAAAAACATGGCAGATATCAATTTCATCCTCAAAAAAGGATTTGACGACGTCAAAAAAAACCCAATAATGGCTTTACCATTCATCATTTTAGGCTTAATTGAATTTATACTTGTGACACTATTCGGCGTTTATTTTACCATTTCATTTTTTGAAAAATCGGGCATTATGACTTCCATGATGGAGAACCCCGAGCTTTACATCGACCCGGATTATATTTTAAATATGTTCGGAAACATTCCGTCGGGAACAATAACCATGTTCTTTGTTTTAGGACTTGTGATTTTGGTTGTTGTTGTTTTGGCCACGGCTTTCCTTCGGGCCGGCTTAATCGGAATGTCTAAAGAAGCTATCCTGAGCGGAAAAACGAATTTTTCCGACATGATGCGTTACGGTAAAAAATATTTCCTGAAAGAACTCGGCTTGTCCGTTCTGATCTATTTGATTTTGTTTATTCCGTCCATTCTGATCGGAATTATCGGAGGCGCTGCCGCGGTTTATGCAAGCGTCGCTTCGACAAGCATCATATTCATGCTGCTGATGATTCTTTATTTCGTTTATCTTATCATTTGCGCATTCCTTTTCTATTTCGCAGAATACGCTTTGATTTACGATGATTTCGGAATTATTGACAGTCTGAAAAGATCCTATCACATTTTCACGGAAAACAAATCCGCTGTCGTTATTTTTGTGCTTGTGATGCTTATCGTTTACTTCGTTGTCAGTCTTTTAATGTGGCTGCTCGGCATCATTCTTGCTTTCATTCCGATGGTCGGCATTCTGCTGTACGGCATCATTGAATTGGTTGTTTCCGCATTCATCCTCGCGCTCGTTGCCGCATGGTCCGGCCGCAAGTACATCGATTTAAAAATCATGGACAGACTGGAAGACGGCGTCACAAGACCCGTAATTGTCGAAGAAACAATTTATGAAACATACAGCGATGGAAAAGAAGATTAATTTCAATTTTTTGAAATCCGAGAGATTAAACTTTTGAAACCGGTCCCGTTTAAAAGACTGAATTTTAAAGTTTAATCCTTTTACTTTTTACTTTTTACTTTTTAATTTTTATTTTTTATTTTTTTATTTTTTTATTTTTCATTCTTCTCATCCCTTTTTATCCCTTTAACTCTTTATATTCCTTTAAATCTTTTTCAATCCTTTCAACTCTTTTATTCTTTTATTTTTTAATTTATGTCTTAAAAATATTTTTTCCTTTTCAGGAATCCGATTTTGACGAGTTTGAACCAAATTATCTTTATTTAAAGAACCTTATTCTCTTTTACTTCGAAATTTATTTTTAATTCTTTGAAATAGTTGAATTATTTGGAATTGTTTGAAATTCTTTGAAATTCTTTGAAATTCTTTTATTTCAAAACATTTCATTTCTGAAGAAATCCCATTTTTGTCGGTGCGCCTATGATTGAAAACATATTCATGACAATTGTTAACGGGTTGAAAAATCTGAAAAAACATCCGGTATTGTTCGCGCCGGCCGTCCTTTATTATCTTTCTTTCATTTTTTTGCTGATTCTGTTCAGCATCCTGCTGACGCTTGATTTGAAAAATCAATGGGGGTACCAACTGTTCACCCTGTTGTCCGTTGCTTATCTTTTTCTGATTTTGCTGCTCTCCTCATTTGCGGCGGCCGGTTCAATCGGCATGGCCAAAGAAGTCGTTGAAACGGACGGCACAAAACTTTCGCATATGCTCCGCTTCGGGAAAAAATACACATTGAGATTGGCGGCAGCATCCGTATTTATTCATTTGCTCCGTTCAATTTCCGCTTTATTCTGGACGCCCGTTCTTCAGATTTTCGGAAACCCCGAATACGGGACGGATTACGTTACCGACGCGCTGACAAACGACCCTTCCCTGCTGATTCCCATGATTCAAGAATTGGCGGCGCCCGTCCTTTTTGCGACGCTCATCTCTGCCGTTTATTTGCTGATCGTCTCTTTTATGTTCTATTTTGTTTCATACATTATCGTCATCGATGATGCGAAAGTGTTCAAAAGCTACCGGAAATCATTCCGTCTGCTCCGGACGCATCCGATCCGCATTGTTTCATTTGTGCTGCTGATCACAATCATTGAAGTTTTAATTTCTTTTATCGGCATTTTAGCAGCGGCAGCGGCAAACTATTACGCTTTGCCTCTTTATTTCGGAGCGTCCGTTCACCTGATTCTTTTTCTCTTTTTGACAGCGGCGGCGAACATTTGGACGGCGCGGTTTTATATCGTTCTTTCCGAAGGTGTCACGGCGCCTGTTGATTAAAAATCATGACGAAGGTTTTTATAGGCGAGCGTTTTATTTTTTATGCATTAACATTGAATTATAAATGTTAAATTCAGGATAAACGGCAGCTTTCGGGCCGGCGCGAATTAAGCGGCGGCGGCTCAATCAGAATTTAGTTTCTGTCTGTTATTTGCCGTTTTGTAATTTCCTGATTGTTATTTTGGTAAACGGATTTTTAAATTCGAATTTAAATTCTAAAAATGGAGTTTTTTTAATGACCGAGTCTATGAATACACTTCTTTCAAAAGGCTGGAATGATTTCAAGGCAAATCCTGTTTTGCTGATTCCGTCTTTACTCATTATGATTTTGACTTACGCATTTTTGTTTGCGGTCTTTTTCGCATTTTTCGGCGATTCACTTCCTTTGGGAATGATTTTCGGCTCTGCCGTAATCGATCCTGCATTTGTTGAAACATTCGACCCGAGTTCGATTGATTTCGGCAGGTTTTTCCTAATCATGATCGTTTCAACGATTGCTTTTTTCATCCTTTCCGTCTTTTTGACGGCCGGATTAACCGGCATGGCTAAAGAAGCCGTTACGACAGGTTCGACCAAATTCGCGGATTTGATTTCTTACGGCGCCCGATATTTCTTCAAAATGCTTATTCTTAACATTTTGCTGATGCTGATTATTCTGGCTTTCTCAGTCGTTGTCGGTATCATCTGCGGCGTGTTAATCGCAGTTGTCGCGCTTTTATTCTCTTCAACGGCAGGCATTCTGTTCTCTTTGCTTTTGCTCTTCATTCTGATTTTCGTCATAATGGGCTTGGCAATCATTTTTTCGATGTTTATCTTCTTTGCCCAATACGCGCTTGTTTTGGATAACCTCGGCGCCGTTGACAGTTTGAAAATGTCTTACAATCTTTTCATGAACAACAAAGGCGATGTCTTTGCTTTTGTCCTGATTATGATTTTGATGTCTGTTGTTGTCAGCATGATTCTGCAGTTCGTCTCAGCCGTTCTTTTGTTCATCCCGATATTCGGTTTGGTTCTGACGGCGGTTTTGTATGTTGCTTTGATGTCAATCGTTTCAACATTGGTCACTGTTTGGTCCGTCCGTAAATATTATGATTTGACGCAGGAAAAAACAGAAGAGCCTGTCATCGAATCCGGCAGCGAATTCTCCGAATACGCTGAAATTGAAAAAGGCATTCTTAATTCCGACGGCAGCATCGTTTCCGAAGAAATCATTGAAGAAACAATTATTGCAGAAGACGAAACCAAAATTGATTGAGAACACTGTTCTCTCTCAATTTTATTCATTTTATTCCTTTAACATTTTTTGATTTTTTCGTCTTTTGATTTTTTCGTTTTTGATTTTTTTCGTCTTTTGATTTTTCGTTTTTGATTTCTTTCCTCATTTGATTCTTTTTTCGTTCTTTTTTTTGAATTTTCAGAAAATCAAAACATCGAATTTTCATAGATTATTAAACCCGAACCCGCAATAAAACCCGAAAAAAGAAAAAAAGAATTGAAAAGAAAATCAAGCAAAAAACGTGGTTCGTTTTTCTTTAATTTTAAAAAAACGATGTTTCATTTGTAATATTTTATTTTAAATCTCAACAACCGTCTTTTGTGAGCGCAGCAAGCATTAGGAGGATTGGAGATTCGCTCAATGATTCTCAATTAAAACAAAAAATCGTCTTTCAATTTGTTCTCCTGTGCTCCTCAATGCCCGTCTTTGCTTTTCTTTGCTTTTCTTTGCGTTTTTGCCACTGTTTTCATGCTGTCATTTCTGCTTGCGATGCCGGATGCGTTTTTGCGTGCATCATCTCATTCTTATCACATCCGCTCGCTGCGCGAGCGTGGGCACAGATTACCTCCTGTTTTCCGTTTTCCACTGCTGCCTTACTGTTTCCGTTTTCCACTGCTGCCTTACTGTTTCCAAATACAGCTGCCGACTTGCCGGCCTATTTGCTGCCGCGTCCATGTCGCGCGCGAGCTGCACGTTTTTCAAAAAAACTCTTAATCTGCCCTTGTTTTTTGAATTTTTCTTTTTTTTCGTTCAATTATATTTTTCATTTTTGGGAAATATTTTTATGATTCAAAACAATTGAAAATATTCGGATAGATTTGATTATTTGATTTATTTTCTTTATTCTCAAAAATGAATTTGTGATTTTATGGAAAAAACATTCAAAGGAAAAGTTTGGAAATTCGGCGACGACATAGACACCGATGTGATTATTCCCGGCAAATATCTCCGGACAACGGATATGCAGGTGTTTGCCGACCACGCGATGGAAGGCGTTGATCCTGATTTTTCAAAAAACGTTCAAAAAGGCGATATTCTTGTCGCGGGTGACAATTTCGGCTGCGGCTCGTCCCGCGAACAGGCGCCGCTCGCATTGAAATATGCCGGCGTTTCCTGCATCATTGCAAAATACTTTGCCCGCATCTTTTTCAGAAACGCGATTAATGTCGGTCTTTTGATTATTGAAGCCGATGTCGAGGCTCAAGACGGTGACTCGATTGAAGTCGATCTGGAAAACAATTTGATTCGCGTCATCCCCAAAGACGCGCCCGATGAAATCAGAGAATATCCGACCGGCAAGCTTCCCGATTTTCTGCTGGAAATTTTAAACGACGGCGGATTGGTCGCGCACCGGAAAAAAGAAAGCGCGCCGCAAAATCCGGAATCGTTCAGGTGATTTAATGAGAGCGGCAATTATTGAGGGCGACGGAATCGGAAAAGAAGTCATTCCCGAAGCAGTTGCCATTTTGGATTATTTTAACGAAACATACGATTGGGGCATTGAAAAAGTTCCCGTTGAAGTCGGCCTCGGCAAATGGGAAAAAACAGGTTCTGCCATCACCGATGACGATATTTCTCTTCTCAAAACCTGCAATTTAATTCTGTTCGGCGCGATTACAACCGTGAACGACCCGTCTTACAAAAGTGTTCTTTTAAGAATCCGTAAAGAGTTGGATTTGTACGCCAATGTTCGGCCGATTCTTCCGATTTCCGGCATTTACAAACTTTTGAAAATCAAGGATCACAAAGAAGAAAATGTAAACATTGTTATTGTCCGCGAAAACACGGAAGGTTTGTATTCGGGCGTTGAAGAAATCGGCGCCGAAAAGTCAATGACAACGCGCGTTATTACCAAAAGAGCATCCGAAAGAATTGCCGCATTCGCTTCGAATTTGGCATCGGCGCGCAAAAACAAATTGCTCGTCGTTCACAAATCCAATGTTTTGAAATCCGACAAACTTTTTTTAGATACTTGCCGGCAGACCGCCGAATCCCGCGGCGTTGATGTTTCCGATAAATTAGTGGATATTTTTGCTTACGATTTGATTATGAATCCCGAAAAATATGATGTCGTCGTCACGACAAATCTTTTCGGTGACATTTTAAGCGATCTCGGCGCTGTTCTTCTCGGAAGCATCGGCCTTGCGCCGAGCGCGAATATCGGTGACAATCAAGCCTTTTTTGAACCGGTTCACGGCAGCGCGCCCGATATTGCGGGAAAAGGAATCGCCAATCCGATTGCCGCGGTTCTCAGCTTAAAAATGATGTTTGATTACATGGGAAAAACCCGTGAAGCCTGTTTGGTCAGCCGCGCGGTTACGGCTGCGGTTGCCGATAAAATCGTCACGCCTGATCTCGGCGGCAAATATTCGACAAAAGAGGTCGGCGATTTCATTTTAAGCAAAGTCCGCCAGCTGGACGCGGCTTCTTTTTGTTTGGAAGATCCCGAGGATATTTCAAAATTGAAGCCTTAAAATTGAAGTTTTAAAATTTAAATAAAGCTTTAAAATTTAAAATTCAGTTTTGAAATTTAAATTCAGTTTTGGAATTTAAATTCAGTTTTGAAATTTAAATTAAGTTTTGAAATTTAAAAATAAAAATGGAATGAACAGGTTCATTCCTCACATTTTTTTGGAATAATAGTGGAATAAAATAATTCCCAAAATGAAAGAAGCGGCAAGAAACAGCCATAAAATGTAGGTGATTGTCAAATCAACGCCTGCAAATATAAAAATCATATTCAAGACAAATAATCCGGCCATCATCCACCCGTAAGCGGCTTGGCCTGATTTTTGACGAATCATAATTTTTCTTTCATCTGAAAATCTTATTTTTTCTTCCTGAAGCAAATTTTCATGCGCTTTTTTGTTTTTATTCCAATACAGGAATTTGGCCAAAACAACAAAATCTGCAAAAATTAACCCGACACCGATTGAAAAGATCATTCCGGAATGAACAAATTTGTCCGAAAAAACGGTGCCGAGAATGATGCAGACAACACTTGCGGCAAATATCAGAGGTATGCCGATTGTATAGGATTTTAACGCTTCTTTTCTTTTTTGATCAATATATTCACTCATTTTTTTCCTCCTCGTAAATGAAAACGCTTTCAATATCCGTTTCAAAATACCGCGCAATTTTAAACGCGAGAATGATAGACGGATTGTAACGCCCGTTCTCTAAAGAACCGATGGTCTGCCGGGAAACTTCTAAGGCGGCTGCCAGTTCTTCTTGATTTATTCCTTTTTGTTTTCGAAGCTCTTCTAATCTGTTTTTCATTTCTTGTCTCTCACTTTTGATTCCGGGAAATGATTTTGAAAATAATGGAAAGTATACTCTACAAAAGGAAAGTGTGCTTTCCATTATATATACTTTTGTTTTAAATTAAAAGTTCTGAAAAGGTCAAATGAAATATTAAAAATAGGGGCAGTTGTGCTTAGTTTTGTCGTTTTTGTTTTATTTTGCCGTTTCGTATGCTGTTTTTTGTCCGGTTATCTGTGTTTTTGCCGTCCGTTCTGCTTGTGTTTTTGCTGTCCGTGCGCTTGTGTTTTTGCTGTCCGTGCGCTTGTATTTTTGCTGCCCGTGCGCTTGTATTTTTGCTGCCCGTGCGCTTGTATTTTTGCTGCCCGTGTGTTGTCTCCCATTTGCATCATCTTATTTTTATCACATCCGTTCGCTACGCGAACGGGGGCACAGATTACCTTTTTGTTTCCGTTTGCACGGCTACCTTCCGTTTTCCGTTTGCACGGCTACCTTCCGTTTTCCGTTTGCACGGCTACCTTCCGTTTTCCGTTTGCACGGCTACCTTCCGTTTTCCGTTTGCACGGCTACCTTCCGTTTGCTGTCGCTGCCGTCGGACTGCTGTTACTGCGCTGCCGCCGTGCGCGCGAGCCGCATCAATTAAAAAAGGATTGAAAAGCTGAAATCGGGTTTGAAATTGTTTGAAAATCGTGGTCCTTCTTTTTGTTTGTTTTTCAGTTGTTTTCCTGTGTTTGCGGCATTTGTTTTTCTTTCCGGTTTCCGTTTTTATCAAAATGTTTCTTTAAAGCAGATTCGGTAATCGGTATTGTTAAAACAAAAACAATCGTTTGCACTGTCAGGACAGCAATGCTGAGAACGGCAATTGTATCGGCATCGGCCGACCAATAATGTCTTATTGAAATCAATGTCGGAATGAGCAAAACAATGCCGAGAATCAGATAAAGCCGGGCGGAATAAACATGCGCAAAATTCCAGGCTTCCGGACTTGACGTCGACCGGGCTGTCCGATATCCGTAAATGCCGTTGATTTGTTTCGGCCCGTTCTTTCGCCAAAGAAAACCGAGTCCGATCATCAAGGCCGGCAGGATCAGCATCGAAAATAAATAAAAAAGATTCATGCCGCTTGTTTAGCGGCTTATGCTATAAAATCGTTTAAAAAAACTAAAAAAAAAAATCTTAAAAATTTAAAAAAATCTTTAACAAACCTTAAAAAATCTTTAACAAGCCTTTAAAAAATCTTTTAAAAACCTTTTACATTATTCTTTTTCGGGCTCGAACTCAAGCGACAAAGAATTCACGCAGTGACGGATGTTTTTGGGCGTCAGATATTCGTCTTCAAAAACGTGTCCCAAGTGCGCGCCGCAGTTGGCGCAGATGATTTCTGTCCGAAGACCGTCTGGATCGGGGGAACGGTCAACGGCGCCGGGGATTTCGTCGTCAAAAGACGGCCAGCCGCAGTTTGAATCGAATTTGTCTTTCGAATAATAAAGCGGATTTCCGCATTGCTTGCATTTGTAAACGCCTTTTTCTTTATTGTTCAGCAAGGCGCCTGAAAACGGCGGTTCGGTTTCTTTGTACAGAATGACTCTTTCTTCTTCGGGCGTTAACGTTTTGCCGTATCCGGATTTCTCGTTTTCGGTACCGATGATTTGAGCGGCTTTGTCATTCGAAACTTCGTTGTATAATGTGTCTGTGTTGACGGGTTTATAAGTTGACATACTTATTATTATATATTTGCTAATATAAATATTTAAAGCCCGATGAAACAATACTTTTTTATGGATTTGGCGAGGAAATGAAAGAACTTTACGAATTAATTGAAATTAACAAATTGGTAAATTTAAATTAAGAATTTGTCAATTCAAATTATAAATTCAAATTATAAATTCAAATTTCAAATTCAAATTTCAAATTCAAATTATAAATTCAAATTATAAATTCAAATTATAAATTCAAATTATAAATTCAAATTTCAAATTCAAATCATCAAATCAAAAACAAATTCAAGGGGATTATCATTTTGGGAACGATCAGTGAGAAAATATTCAGCCGCGCGGCCGGAACCGACGCTGCTGCAAATGATTTTGTTTCGGCGGATGTGGATTACGCCATGGCGCACGACGGCACAAGTGTTCTTGCCGTTAAATCTTTCAGAGAAATGGGCACCGAAAAAGTCTGGGATTCTGAAAAAATCGTCATTCCTTTCGACCATCTGATTCCGGCAAGTACGGATGTCGCGGCCGGTCTTCAGAAAGATATTCGGGAATGGGTTAAAGAACAGAAAATTTCTCACTTTTATGAAGGCGGGGAAGGAATCTGCCATCAAGTGCTGCCGGAGCAGGGCTTTGCGCTTCCCGGAAAACTGATTGTCGGCGCCGATTCGCACTCCTGCACCTACGGGGCGTTCGGCGCGTTCGGAACCGGTGTCGGGGCAACCGATATGGCGGAAATTTTCGCGACCGGAAAACTTTGGTTCAAAGTTCCCGAAACCATTAAAATGACGGTCGACGGCACTTTGAATGACGGCGTTTACGCCAAAGACTTAACGCTTTATCTGATCGGAAAAACAGGTATTGCCGGCGCCACTTACAAAGCCGTCGAATTTTACGGCGATGCGATTGCCGATTTGTCCGTTTCGGGCCGAATGACGCTCTGCAATATGGCCATTGAGATGGGCGCAAAAGCCGGCATTGTTCCGCCTGATGAGAAAACATTCGCCTATCTCAAAAACCGCTCACAAGCCGATTTTGAACCGGTTTACGCGGATTCTGACGCAAGTTACTGCCGCGACGTTTCCTATCACGCCGACGACATCGAACCGCAGATTGCCTGCCCGCACGAAGTGGACAATGTCGTTCCCGTCGGAAAAGCTGCCGGGACACATATTGACCAGGCCTTCCTCGGCACCTGCACCAACGGGCGCCTTGAAGATTTGGAAATTGCCGCCGGTATCTTAAAAGGCAAAAAAGTCACGGTCCGAACGATTGCCGCCCCTGCTTCAAGAACAATCCTTTTGGAAGCTGTTCAAAGCGGCATTTATGAAACGCTTGTCAAAGCCGGCGTCAGCTTCATTACGCCCGGCTGCGGCCCGTGTCTCGGCGCGCACCAGGGAATTATTGCCGAAGGCGAAAACTGCATTTCCACCGCCAACCGCAATTTCAAAGGCCGGATGGGCAAAGGCGGATTCATTTATCTGGCGTCACCCGCAAGCGTTGCGGCAGCGGCGCTGAAAGGCGAAATTGTTGATCCGAGAGAATATCTCTGATCATTTTTTATTTTACAATTCCAATGCTTACAATTCCATGCTTGCTTCAATTCATTAAAATTCGATGAATTTCATTGAACCGTTTTGTTTTTTAAAATTGAAAAAATGAAACATCGTTTTTCATTAATCTAAAAAAAGCGAACGCCCCTTTTTATCATTTTTCTGTTTTAAAGGCGGCGTTCGGGTTTGAAAAGTGAATCAAACCGATGTTTCGGTTTTTTGATGTTTTTATCTTTTTCTGATTTGATTCTTCTTTTTCTGATTTTTGATGTTTTCATCTTTTTCCGTTTTTGTTATTTTCATCTTTTTCTGATTTTTGGTTTGATTCTTCTTTTTTTGCGAACGAATCAGATAATTCCCAAATCTCTGAGCCGATCCGGCAAATAAGTATCCGTTACGAAATCCAAACCTTTGCCGGCAAACGCTTGCTGTTCGGCTTTCTTGCCGATTTCAAGCTGCAGATTAATCTGCTCTTTCCAGTAGCCTGATGCAAAACGCGGGTCGGAAAGCTCGCTTCGAAGCGCCGCGATATCCTGCTCCGACAATTTGTCGGTCGCCAGCTCGTATTCAACAATATCGGACGGCTGAACGCCGATGAATTTGGCTTCGGGCGTTGCCATGTATTCGGAAAGGTGCGCGCTTTTAATCGCCCCGTACGCAATCGATGAAAAAATACGGTACGACCACGGGTCGCCGTCCGTAAAAACGGTTGCGGGAATGCCGAGTTCCGTATTCAGGCGGCGGATAATCCGGCGCGTCGACCGTGCCGGCTGACCTTTGAGGTGAACCAAAATCGCATTGTATTTTTCGTCAAATCCGTTTTCAATCAGACGCGCGTACATACCGCCCGTCTCAACCGCGATAATCATTGACGCATCATGCTTTAAAAATTCAATATTTTCAACATTGAACGGAATCTGATACCCGCCTTCGCCGATGTCTTTCTGACAGTGAATGTCGCGCGACCCGCGCTTTGTTTCTTCACGCAGAAGCAGCGGGCCGTACATCGTTGCCCCGTCTTCTTCCGGCCGGACGTGGAAAAACTCGCGCTGCGCGCCCGTAATAATTTCCAAATCCTCAATCAGCCGGTCACTCTCAGACTGCGCGTGGAATTTGGCCGCGCCCCAGCCTTCCGAGATGTAATACAACTCTCTTAACGTTGAGCTGCGGTTGTTTTTCAAGTGTTCCGATACAACGAAGTCCGAGACCGAAACCGTTCGAAGCAATTGATGAGCGCCTTTCACGGTTTTGGCGGAGCGCTCGCTTTCAATGTCGCCGTAAACCCAAACCTCGCTTTCGTCGCTGTACGCCAAATTCTTTTTCGTACGCGACGGCATTAAAACGTGCGGCACCTGCCCGTTGTCAAACTGGTCGTAAAACGTTTCGGCAAGCCCGATGAGTTTGCGTTTCGTCCATTCGTCATTTTCAAGTTTTTTGTCGGCGACTTTCTTTTTGTATTCTTCCGAATTTCTGTCAGCCGGCATCGACTCCGCTTCCAGCCGCTTCAGCGGCGCGGTGTCGTCTTCAATTCTTGATTTCAATTTGCCCGACGCGTCAAACAAATCCGGCTCGGGTTCCAAAAACTCCTCATCTTCGTCGCTGCCGAATTCATCCTCTTCGCCGTCGCCGGCATAACTTTCAGCTTTTGCCGACTGATACGAAGATAAATCGTCTTCGCCGCCGTCATACGTTTCGTTTTCTCCGTAATCGTCAAAAGCCTCAAACTCGGCTTCATAATCATCAATATCCGAAACATAACCGTCGTCTTCTTCACCGGATTTTTCTTCTCCGAAGTTTTTTCCGCCGGATTTTTTTTCTCCGAAGTTTTCTTCATCGGAATTTTCTTCTCCGAAATTTTCTTCTCCGGCATCTTTTTCGTTTCCGATCTTTTCTTCAGTCATTTCTTCGGATTCTTTCTTGCTCTTGCGGACCATTTTCATCACCTCAGAACATTTCATTGAGGGCTTTTGCGCCCGTTACGTCTTCTTCGTCCATTCCTTCGACAATCACTTCGTCCATGTGCGCCAGTTCATTGTCATCCGCGCCGTCCAGCGTAAAGCGGAAAACTTTAGACGCGCCCGCGGCCAAACTGACTTCCCAAATATAATCGTAGCTGCTGCCGAGATTGACAACAGACGACGGCGGCGGACTCGGCGACGTGATTTCGCACGGCAGAATCTGGTGGACTTTGAATTTCCGCTGTGCTGTGCCGTAATTGCGGACCGCAAGCGATACAAAATTTAAATGCGACTGGCTGCCCGTTCCCGCATCAATCGTTCTGTTCACCAGCAAATTGCCCATAATGTTGGCAACCGCCGGCTGAATGTCCGGGACCGGCTTTTCAACCATTGCGGCGACTTTTTCGGCCATCTGCGGCAAAAGTTTGGTAATGATGACTTCCTTCTCGCGGCGCTTTGCCAAGTCGCCCTGCTTCCCGAGATATGTTTTCAGCTTGCGGGCCACTTCCTTGACGGCCAGTTCCGTTTCTTCCCGAATGATATCAATGTCGGCAATCGCATCTTTGGATTCGGAGGTGAACGGCACATTCGTTGACGCGATGTGAATCAAAATCACAAACGGGCCGAACGGAACGCCGCCGCCGGGTTGGCTGATGCCGTATTGTTTCCATTTTATGCTCTCAATGGCGCGCGTTGACGCGCAGGCGCCCTGCTGATACAAAAGCGGAACACGGTTGGCAAAACGCATAATCTGCGCTTTGTCATCTTTGGGGAAATTCCCGCCGTAAGCCACGCCGACTTCAACAACGAACGGGTTGCCCGAATAAATCGCGGGCTTTCTTGAAGCCGTCGCGATAAAGTCAACGCTGAATTCCTTTTTCAATCCCTGATAAATCAAATCTTCCGTAATCGGCGACAGACAACTCGTCGACGGCACCGCGATTTTCGTTTTCTTAAACGCGTTTAACAGCTTCACCGCGTCGTTTCTGTCCAGATTGTGCGGGTCTGCTTCCTTGTCAAGTCCGGCCGCATCACAAATCTCATCCGCCGTCTGAAGGCCGATTTTTGAAAAAGAATAGCGCAAAAACGGCGCCAGCTTCTGACGGTCCGTGTTCTGAAGCATTTTCATCAGCGTTCCGAGCTCCATGCCGTGCGGGTGCGGCAGCACTTCTTCGGCTTGCTTCGGAATCTGATCCGTTGCGCGTTCAAAAAGGATTTCGTTGCCGTCGGGCTCGACCAGCCGGATGCGCGCGTGCGGGTTGATGATTGCCGTTGATTTCAGGTATTCGGAAACGGACTGCTTGCGGCCTTTAACGTAGGAGGCGGCCATTTCAATTTCAATGCGCGTTCCGTGCGCATTGGGCCAGTCCACGATTTTGTCTTCCAGAATGGACGGCTCGTTCGTGCTTGTGTCAATCATTAATTCATAATAATGGGCGGGCGACTTGTGATCCACTTTGGAAATGATTTTTGTGAATTTGCCCGTTGTGATCTGAGAGTATAAAACGGCGGCGGAAATGCCGATACCCTGCTGACCGCGGCTTTGTTTCAGCGCGTGAAAGCGGGAGCCGTAAAGCAGTTTGGCAAAGACTTTCGGAATCTGCTCTTTAACAATACCCGGACCGTTGTCCTCAATGACGATTTGAATATAATCGCCTTCGCTTCGGCTGACTTCGACCAATAAATCCGGCAGAATACCCGCTTCTTCACAAGCGTCCAGCGCATTGTCAACCGCTTCCTTGATTGTTGTAATCAATGCGCGGGGGGCTGAATCAAAGCCGAGAATGTGGCGGTTCTTTTCAAAGAACTCGGCGACGCTGATTGATTTTTGTTTTTTTGCCAGTTCTTCGGCAATCGGGGTTTTATCGAATTCTTCCATAAAAAACTCCTTTTGAAAAAGTTGAATGTGTCATAAATTAAATAAAAAATGGAATAAGATGAATTGTAGAAGATGTTATTGTTTTTAAAGTAATGCTTTAAAGCTTTAAAGTAATGCTTTAAAGCAATAACTTCATGCGGCGCAGGTCGGCGGCAATCATGTCCGCTTTGGACTTTTCAATTAAAATATTGCCGCCGGTCATGATGTATGACGGAAACACACGAATATCGCCGTAATAAAATTCTTCATGTCTTAATTTGTAAGTCGACCCCGTGGGAATGACATTCTTTTTGGTCTCTTTCTTCGCGATTGCGTTAAACGCTTTTTTGGCGACATCGCCCATCAGCATCACCGCTTTCAAATTCGGAAACAAATGAAATTCCGCTTCCAAGATCGGAACGTGTTCCATAATGGTTTTTGTTTCAATCGCGTATTCCGATTTCGGGGTTTTAACGGCGTTTGTGACATAAATTCCCATATTCAGCAAATCTTTTGCTGTTTCGATACGAATGCCGGCAGAGTCAAACAAAGCTTGAGCGGATTTCAGATAGTCCGGCGTTTTGCCGTCTCCTTTTCCGTAAAAATCATCGGCCGCGTTTTTCGGGGAAACTTCGTTAATCATCATCACTTTTATTTTTTCCGGAGAAACAATTACGTCCGGGAGAATTAATGTTTCCGGATTTTCAAAAAGACGGTTTGACGCAATCAAATCACCCAAATACAGTTTCATGTCAGCTGTCATAGAAATCCTTTCAAACGATGATAAATATATTAATTAATGCTTTGTATAGAGAGTGAAAGTATTAAAATTCAAAACCGATTCAAAATAAACAAAAAACAAACTAAAAAAAACAAACTAAAATCAAACTTAAAATTAAATCAAATTTAAATCAAATTAAAAACAACCCGACTCTGATTAAAATGACTGTTTCCCGTTCACTTTTTCCGATACTTTCCGAAACGGATGTATCCGATTCCGATCCAACTCTTCAAATTGAAAATTTAGGTTTTCGTCCGTCCGATAATATTTATGCAAAAATCAGAACGGAGGAAAACGCCGAAAAAATATTTCGCCTTTCCGTTTTTTTAACGCATTCGGGAAAGCTTCTTTTCACGGTTCCCGCGGGGCCCGACATGAATACAAATTTGGATGAGCTTGAATTCTGCGCCGAAATCGGGGGCGCCGTTATTGAAAAACTCGGAATCCGGTCCGACATCGGCATTATTTCGGGCGGGCGCGCCGGCGACATCGGGCGAAATCCGGTTGTCGATCAAACCATCCTTGACGCCGAAGCGCTGGAAAAAAAGCTGAACGGTAAGGGAATTCTGGCGAAGCATTACACCATTTTAATCGAAGATGCCGTCAAAACCGCAAACTTTTTGATTATACCCGATTCGCTTTCGGGTGAAATGATTTTAAAAACCGTTGCCGGTGTCGGAGACGGCGCTGAAATCGGAAACATTCTTCTCTTAAAGCGGGCGGATGAAAAAAAGGCGGGCGGCGGGAAAATTTATATCGAACAGCTGACGAAAAAAGCGGATCCGAATGATTTAATCATTTTAAAAGATGCGCTGACGGCAGCATTTTCAAGACGGAAAGGTGAACAAAAATGACGGAAACGATTCGGCCTGACGGTTGGAATGAATCTGATTTTCAAATGGTTCTTTCGATTTTTGAACAAATTTCAAGCATTCCGCGCTGTTCCAAAAACGAAGAACAGATTGCCGCATGGCTTGAAAAATTCGGCAAAGACCGCGGTTTTGAAACCAAACGCGATCACTGCAACAATGTTTTAATTTCAGTGCCGGCATCGGCGGGAATGGATAATCTGCCCGCCGTTATTTTGCAGGCGCACACAGACATGGTCTGTGAAAAAGAGTCCGGAACAAATCATAATTTTACCGCGGATCCGCTGAAACTTCAATATTTCAAAGAAGAAGGCATTTCCTGGCTGACGGCCGAAAACACAACGCTCGGTGCCGACAACGGCATCGGGATGGCGTACATGCTGGCCGCAGCCGCATCCGACAGCATTGCACATCCGCCGCTTAAATTGCTTTTTACGACGGACGAAGAAATCGGGCTGACCGGGGCCCAAGGAATGGATTCGGATTTTGTTTCCGGGGAATACATGATCAATTTGGATTCGGAAGAAGAAGGCACAATTATTGTCGGATGCGCCGGCGGCACGCAAATTTGTTTTAAGCATTTGGTGGATGTTGAAAACGCGTATGATTCGGACGATTCCGATGACATCGGCGGCAGCTCAAGTATAGATTCCGCTGCTGATTCTGTTGTTGATCTCGTTGTTGCTTCCGATGATGATTCTGTTCCAGCCAAACCTTACACCATTGTTGTTTCCGGCCTGCTCGGCGGCCATTCGGGGACTGATATTCACATCGGCCGCGGGAATGCCAATCTGATTCTGATTCAGTTCTTTAAGCGGCTGACGGAAAGATATACGCAGAATGTAATTAAATTGATTAAAATCAAAGGCGGAACCGCCGCAAACACAATTCCGAGACGCGCGGAACTTTCGTTTGTGACGGACATTCCGGCCGATTCCTTGAGAGCAGAGGTGGCTGATTATGTCATGCTGATTTCATCCGTTCCGAGTTTCAATGACCCGAATGTTTCGGTTGAAGTCGCCGATGCCGATTTATCAAATATTAAAAAGTCCGGTTTAAAATCATTTTCCGCAAAAAACACGGGACGGATTCTGAATTTTTTAATCGCGATTCCGAACGGTGTTTTTGAAATGTCGGCGTCTATTCCGGATTTGGTTTTAACGTCCGGAAATTTGGCAATCATTAAAACCCGGTCAAACGCCGAATATTTCAAAGGCGCGGAAAAAGAAGCGGAAAGCTCGGACCTGGATATTTACACCGAAAAATCCAAGCGCGAATTGGAAATCATTTACAGCCTCCGTTCCGGAAACGAGCTGAGGCTCAAAGAAAAAATAAAAGAAATGATGGCGCTTTCGGAAAAGCACCATTTCAATTTTGAAATCACGCATACCTATTCCCCGTGGGAGCCCGATTTCAATTCAGAATTCCTAAAGAACTGCGCCGAAATTTACCGAAAAACATTCGGAAACGATGTCCGGATTTCGGCGATTCATGCGGGTTTGGAATGCGGCGTTTTTCACAGACAGTTTCCTTCAATGAAAATGATTTCAATCGGCCCCGACATAACGGCGGCGCACACGCCGGGCGAAAAACTGAATCTGGATGCCGCCGAAAAAGTTTGGATTTACTTGAAAGAAATTTTGAAATCGTTCGGTGAAATGCCGCAGTCGGATGGAAATGTGACCGAATGAAAACACAGCTGAACAAAAACAAGCTGAATGAAAACACATCCGATAAAACACAATCAAATGAAAACAATTAAATGAGAAGCGTGTCGTTTCCGTATCTGAGGAAGAATTATGGGTGAATATAAACAAGTCATCGTCATGCGGACGGATTTAAAATTGTCTCCGGGAAAGCTTGCGGTTCAGACGGCGCACGCGGCGGTGTCGGCGGCGGACTGGACGGATAAAAGGGAGCTGGACGCCTGGAAAGCGGGCGGCCAAAAGAAAGTCGTTCTCAAAGCCGCGAATTTGCAGGAACTCTTCGAACTGAAGGAAAAAGCAAGACGCGAAGGGTTGCCGACAGCGCTTATCACAGACGCCGGCCGCACGGAAATCGCGCCCGGAACGATTACGGTTCTCGGCATCGGCCCCGCGCAGGAAGAAAAAATCGATAAAATTACAGGGCATTTGAAAATGCTTTAATTCAAACGGCCTATTGCAAAATAAGAACGAGAAACATGACAGAAATAAATACAAAAGTGCCTGATTTGGAGAAAGAAATCGGAATCAGTCTTTATTCGACGACAACGCCGGGCGTTTCGGGCATTCTGCGCCACCGGCCCGACGATTTCATTGTCCGGGAAATTTCAAATTATCCTTATGAAGAGAATGATGTGATTGACAAAAACCGCAAATATCTGATGGTGGAAGTCACAAAGGAAAACTGGGACACCAATCACTTCTTAAAAGCGTATTCAAGTGCGCTCGGCATCAGTCACAAAAGAATCACTTATGCCGGAACAAAAGATAAAAGAGCCGTCACGGTTCAGAAAATGAGTCTTTACGATGTGCCGAAAGAAAACGTTGAAAACGTTCATCTCAAAGACATTTCCGTTCGCGTCCTCGGCCGCTCTCAGCAGCCGATCGGCCTCGGCGACCTGGAAGGAAACGAATTCAAAATTGTCATCCGCGACATCGCCCTCTCGGCTGATGAAACAAAAGCCGCCGCCGACAAAACAACCGCCGAAATCATCAAAGCCGGCGGCGTTCCGAACTTTTTCGGCATCCAAAGATTCGGTTCCAAACGCCCCGTCACGCACCATGTCGGCGCCGACATTTTAGAAGGCGACTTGGAAAAAGCAATCATGCGCTACGTTTCCGAAGTTTATCCCGACGAGCCCGAAGACACAAAAGACATCCGCCGATACATCGCAGAAACCGGCGATCTCAAAGGCGGCGTTTCAAAACTTCCCGACTATCTCGGACATGAAAAAGCCCTTCTCAATCATCTCATCGCACGCTCCGGCGACTTCAAAGGCGCGTTCATGATCCTGCCGAAAAACCTTTACACCATGTTTATTCACGCTTACCAGTCCTGGCTTTTCAACCGCATCATCTGCGAACGCTTAAAAGCCGGCCTTTCCTTAAACCAAGCCGTCGTCGGCGACATCGTCTGCTACCGCGCAAAAGACAAAACCCCCGACCCGTCCCGTTTGGAAAAAGTCGATGAAGACAACATCGACGGCATCAACGCCCTTTTAAAACGCAGACGCGCTTTTATCACCGCCCCGCTCTTCGGGACCGAAACACCGCTTGCCGAAGGAGTCCCCGGCGAAATCGAACGCCGCCTCATCGAAGAAACCGGATTCACCGCAGAAGATTTCAAAGCCCCCGCGTTTCCCGAAGTTGCTTCCCGCGGCCTTCGAAAAGAAATTCTGCTCGAGGTTGAGCCCGCCGTCACCGTTGAATCCGATGATCTCTTTGACGGAAAAACAAAAATGACATTGGAATTCAAGCTCCCCAAAGGCAGTTACGCGACAACCGTCCTTCGGGAATATATGAAAACCAATCCGCTGAATATGAGCTGATAAAAATCAGTTTTCAGCATTTTCTTTTTTTAAAAACAAATTTAATTCTTTTCAATTTCTATTTTTTGAATATTAAATTCAAATGCTAAAATTCGAACACTGGAAATCCGAGCGAAGCGAGGGGAGGCAAAGCCTCCTCTCAATCGCGAAGCGATTCGCAAACACCTGATGAAATCGGCGGCGAAGCCATAAAAAATTGCGAAGCAATTTTTTCTGCAAACACCGCCCTCCCCCCGCCCCTGAAAAATTCCGAGCGCAGCGAGGAATTTTTTAATACATCTTAGCGATATACACGATCTGCTCGGCGTCTTTACCGCAGGCCGGACACTTGCCTTTTCTGATTTCGGTGTCCATGTTCGGTGTTCCGAGAATGCTGGCATTCGTTTCTTCTTCGATTTTCATGCCGCATTCTTCACAGCCGCACCACGGAATCGTTGCAACGCCGCCTTTAATTTTTTCGGTGACTTCATCCAACGTTTCGCACGGCGTAATCATGGATTTCATCTTTTCGTCGGCTTTGGCGTAAAGGTCGTCGCCCATCTGTTTCAATTCGGCCGTAACGGTTTCGGCAATGCCGTCTAAGGAAACAAACTGTTTTTCACCTTTGTCTCTTCGAACCAAAACGGCGGAATTCTTTTCCAAATCACGGGGGCCGATTTCAATGCGCAGGCAGCTGCCTTTGAGTTCCCATTTGTAGTATTTGGCGCCCGGGCGCAGGTCGCTTGCATCCATTTCAACGCGAATGCCGGCCTCTTTGAGAGAGGAAACGACATCATTGCACGCTTTCATGACGGCTTCCGTTGTGTCTTTAAACAAGACCGGAATCACAACAACCTGAGTCGGCGCAACAGCCGGCGGCAGCACAAGTCCTTTGTCGTCGCCGTGAACCGAAATCAATGCGGCAATCGAACGCTCGGAAATGCCGTAACAGGTCTGGTTGACATATTCCTGCTCGCCCTCTGCGTTTTCATACATGATGTCGTACGTTTTGGCAAAGTTGGTGCCCAGGTGGTGCACGGTTCCGATTTGAAGCGTTTTGCCGTCGGGCATAATCGTGTCAAGCGCAATCGTATAATCGCCGCCGGGGAATTTGTCCCAGTCGGGGCGCTTTGAAATCAAAACGGGGACGGAAAGTTTTCTGTAAATATCCGTGTAAAGGCCGACAGCTTCGTCCACCTGATTTTTGGCATCTTCCCAGGTCGCGTGAACGGTGTGCGCTTCTTTGAATGACGTGATTTCGCGCAAACGGATCAGCGGGCGGGTGTGCTTGGTTTCGTGACGGAATGTGTTGACCACCTGATACAGTTTCAGCGGCAGATCGGCATGCGATCTCACCCAAAGTTTGTACATCGGATAAATCGCGGTCTCGCTCGTCGGGCGAAGGGCCAGGCGCACATCCAAAGGCGTGACGCCGCCGTGAGTGACCCAGAAAACTTCGTCTTCAAAGCCTTTGATGTGGTCGGCTTCTTTCATGAATTCTGTTTCGGGAATCAAAAGCGGGAAGAGTGTTTCCTCGTGTCCCGAATTGTCCATGATGTCGCGGATGATGCCGTAAACGCGCTTTCGGATGCCGAAGCCGAACGGATACCAGACATAAAGGCCTTTGACGGGATAGCGGACGTCCATGATCTGTCCGATGTCGATAATTGAATTAAACCACTCGCTGAAATCGGATTTGGGGGGCAGAACCGCTTCTTTTGCATCGGTTTTGCCGGATTCTTTTTTATTTTCTGCCATAAATTCACCAATAATGATTCGATTATAATTGATTAGATTGTGATTAAATTGTGATTAGGTTGTGATTAGATTGTAATTGATTTTATGAATGGAATGAGATCCCGGAATTAAAATTCAAAATCAATCGCCGCTCTTTCTTCAACGGCTTTTTTGACGTAAATCGCAGCTTCTTCGTGAAGCGGATTCTTTTGATAAGCGGTCATCGTTTCAAAAGTTTCGAATTCGGCAATGAGCGCGATATCGTAATTTCCGGCGCCTTCAAGCGTATTTTTTTGAACCTGAATACTTTTAATTTCCGGAATTTTGCCGTAAAGCCCTTCCAGCTGCTCTTTAATAATGCCGGCATTTTCCTCGGCGGTCTTTCCTTCGGCCGCGGGTTTTAATTTCCACAAAACGATGTGTTTAATCATGTTTGACAAAACGGGTTTTTGATATATAAGGTTTTGAGAAAATCTGCGCTGTGCTCCGCGCGCGAACCGTACATATTTATCAAATTCAAATCGGATTCCCGGTTTTAAACCTTTTCTTCACGGACGGTCGGTCCTCTCAGATAAGACAAAACCGCGCCGGCCAGACAAAGTCCGGCGCCGATGAGAAACGTGGTTCTCATGGCGGTCAGGAAAAGCGGAATCGTATCCGTTCGAATCATTTCCGTGCTGCCGAGGAAAACGGCAATGACGCACATCGCAATCGCCATTGACAAAACCATTCCCGATTGGCGCATAATTGAGAGAGACGCGCTTGCCGTGCTGTAATCTTTTTGGCTGACGCATCCCATAATCGTCGAGGTGTTGGGCGACGCAAAGAACGCGAAACCGATGCCGACGACAATTTCGCAAATCAACAGATACAAAATCGAAGAATCCGGGCCGAGGAAAGCCAATCCGATTAAACCGCCTGTCAGCAGAAGCATTCCGAATGTCGAAAGATAGCGGCTGTCAAAGCGGTCGGACAGTCTGCCGACAAACGGGGAGAAAACGGCCTGAAGCAGCGGCTGCGCCAGCAGGATGAACCCTGCCGCAGCTGACGGAAACATCTGGACGCGCTGCAAATACAGGCTGAGGAAGAACACAATCGCATAGGTGCCGGCATAATTCAGAAAGGCCGCCGTGTTGGATCGGGAGAAATGTTTGTTTGTAAAAAACAAATCGACTTTCATAATCGGGTACTGTTGTTTTCGCGTGTAGGCGATGAAAATGGGAAGGGTGATTAATCCGACGGCAAGCAGCCCGAACGCCCAGGTCTGCGGCAGATTGCTGAGGCCGAATAAGGCGAAGAAGACTGTAATCATGTACAAAAGCGCGCCGGTTTTGTCAAACGGTTCGCCTTTGCTTTCGATAAATTCAATTTTCATGGCGCGCGCAACCAATACCGCGCTTCCGGCCGCCAGCGGAATCAGCAGCAAAAACAAACTGCGCCAGCCGAAATACTGTGTCAGGATGCCGCCGACAACAGGGCCGAGGGACGAACCGATGTAAATCACGCTGATATTGATGCCGAAAACGGATCCGCGTTTGGAAGCCGGGTAGATGGAGCTGAGAATCGGGAGCGATGTCGCAAAAACGCATGACATCGAAAGTCCGTCCAGCGCCCGAAGAAGAATCAAAACCGCGAAACTCGGGGAAAAAAGCTGCAAGGTTGCTGAAATTGTCGCCAAAGTCATGCCGGCCAAAAATATCTTTTTCCGGCCGACCAAATCGGAAAGGCGCGCCATCGGAACTAAAAACAGAACGGATGACAGCAAATAAGCGGTTGAAATCCAGCCGAGCGCATGGGCGCCGACATTGAAATCGGCGCTGATCTGCGGCAAGGATAAATTCAGCATGGAAACGCCGAAGGGCGTCATAAAAGAAGCGAGTGAAATGCCGATGAGAACCAGTGTTCTTTGTTTGGGCGTCAAAGATGTCATTTTTTCGGATTCAGATGTCAAAGAATTCGAATCAGAATTGAATTCTGTCTCAGCCGTTTTCGTCATTTCAATCGAACCTGGAAAAAATAAAATGAGACGGGGCAAACAAAATGTTGTGCCCCTGCGTCAGTTGAAGAGTCAGCTGAAATTCGTCCGTTTCAAAAACATGGACAAAAGCAGAATAATCGCAACGATGAAGCCGCCTGTGATCAGCGCTAAAATGATTGTTTCGTCAAAATTGAAAATGGATTCGATGTCCGTAATTTGAATATAGACAAACATGGCGACCAAGATGGCAATGAGCAGAACCGATACGAAAAATGATATTTTTTCGGCGGACGAGAGCGGCTCCATTGATTTGGCGGGCTTGTATTTTTCGGAGTTGGAAGACGAGCGGGCGGATTGTCCGGACTTTTTGCCGGCTTTGGCGTTCCAGTCTTTTTTAACGGAAAAAGACGGCGCTTGTTTCTTTTGCGTCACGTCGCCTTCGTCGTCCTCATCCCGGACAAGCTGCGCGCGGTCGGGGACGGGCTGAATCATCGGTCCTTCCGGGCGGTAAATGTCTCCGGCCGGATTGTCGGAAAGCCGTTCGCCGGACAAGTCGCCGGAGTCCGACAATGTGGAAGATCGGACTTTGTCGGAACCGACGGAAAGCTTAAAGCCTTTCTTTTGGGCGCCATAGCCGGTCACGACATAAAACATGCCTTCCGCCGCGGGCTTTGCGTTATACGGAATGCGGATGACGATGCGGACGTAATCGTTGTTTTGAATGTGGTGTTTGCTCGGAACCAAAATCAGATAATCGCGAATGGAATCGTCGGGCAGAAAAGTGATGTGCGTCGGCGCGGCGAAGTTTTTGATGAAAATTTGAAACTCGCGGTCTTCGCCTTTGTAAAGCGGCACTTCGATTTCATCATATTTGAATTCAATCGAATCTAAAGACAGGCGCCCGATGTAAATGTCTTGAAGAACTTCTTTCATTAAATCCCTCTGAATCGAAGATATGTGTTAAAATTTCTAAGTGTTAAAATTAAATTATTAAGTGTTAAAATTATCAAGTGTTGAAACTGTAAAATCTAATTCAATGTTTGTTTCTATAGTTGTTGTTATACTTTTATGAGTTAATAAAATTATTCATAAACTCAATTAAAAATAAATTCAGAACGTATCGCGCAGTTCGGGCGGAAGCATATTGGCGATTTTATCTTCAATCGGGTAGTAAATGCCGCAGGCACCGCAGTGCAGATTTCCCGAAATAATCTCGGCATCGGTTTCAATTTCAGATTTTACGGTTAATTTTCCGCGGCAGGCCGGACAAACCAAAACGGAAAGCGTTTCTTTTTTCATAGTTATCCTTAAGGCGTATTTGCTATAAGTGTTTCGATTGCTGTCGTATTTATCGCTTCTGCATCTAACGCTGTGTTTACTGCCGCTGCTGTGTTTGCTGCTGTGTTTGCTGCCGCCGTTCCCGCTGCGGCCGCCGCCGAATCGGCCGAGGCGTTCAGCGGTTCCACGAATTCCGCGAGCAAATTCCTCAGCAGATCCGTTATGTAATTCTGAAGTCCCGTCATGATCATGCCGACGGCGAGTGCCGATAAAAGCAGTCCGAGGAGACGTGTTATCACAAGCATTCCTGTGTAGCTGATGCGTTTGCTGATGGCTTCCGAGGAGCGGAACATGAGGTAAGCGATTGAATAAACGGTAATGATTGCAACCAATACGATTAAAACGCCCCAAATGTCCTGACCGCCGGTTAAAATAATCACCGTCGAAATCGTTCCCGGCCCGCAGAGGAGCGGAATGGCAATCGGGAATACCCAAAAGTCTTTATCGGTCGACTCGGCGATTTCCGTTGACGAAACAATCGGATTCACTTTTGCCGTCATCATATTAAAGCCGACGGAAATCAAAATGATACCGCCCGCAATTCGGAGCGCGTCAATGTTAATGTTGAACAGGTTCAGCACAAAAGAACCGGCAACGGCAAAGAAAAGCGCCATGCCCATCGCGAGCAATATGGACTTTTTCGCGTACAGGTTTTTTGATTTTTGCTGATAACCGCTGGTCATGGACATAAAAGTGAACAAACCGCTGAGCGGGTTGACGATGACGAAAACGGCGGTAAAAGCAAAAATAAACGAAGCGATGATATTATCCATTTTCTGCCACCGGGATTTGCAGATATTTCTGCATTGTTTTTACAGTATAATTCTGTGTTGTTTTTAGATATATTCTGCATTGTCTTCACAAATATTTCTAATCCTGCAATATGATTTTGATAAAAGATATGTTTTGTAATATATAAATGTAAAGCATTTTTAAAAAAATAAATTTAAAAAAATTTTAAATTTTAAAAAATAAATTGTTTGAAAACTGATTAAAATAATCAATAAAATATATATTGTTTACTAATTTATGAAAATTAATAAAATGGAATGAATTCTAATCCATTTTATTTAACTATTTATTTAACTGAAACAAATAAAAAATAAAGTCGTTAGGAGGCTATAACTATGACCGGTGAATGGGAAATTATAGAAAATGAAGCATGTCCGCTGCCCCAAAAAATTGCAACAGGATTTCATGACGCATTTAAAGATTATGTTGGCGCATCATACAAACCTGTATTGTATATTGCAACGCAGCTTGTCAACGGCACAAATCATATGTTCATTTGTGAACAAACATTGATTACAAACCCGATTCATTTGGGATATGCTAAAGTCATTTTACACGAAGATTTAAAGGGTGTTTTTACTGTCGGACCCATTGAAACAATCGTTTAATTTTCGTTGAAATGACTTTAAAAATCTAAAAATAACTGAGCATTAATAAAAATAATGAATCTGTCAAAGGCTCATTATTTTTATATTTTGCTTCCTCTTGTTTATGTTTGTTTTTTCTATATTTTACGTTTGGTTTTCTGTTTTACATTTATTTTTTCTGTTTTGCATTTGTTTTTCTGTTTTGCATTTATTTTTTCTGTTTTGCATTTGTTTTTCTGTTTTGCATTTGTTTTTCTGTTTTGTTTAACTTATTTCTGTTCAATTTTGTTATTGTTTCGTCATTTCCGCTGTTTGATTTTTACAAATTCACCGGACACGAACACATTTCAATCAGCGCTTCTTCGCCGGAGTGGGATCCGCGCGCGATTAAGACATCGTTTTCCTGGATCGTGATTCTGCCGCTGATGGAATAGAGCCAGCGGTTTTCTCTTTTGATTGCCAGGACATGGATGCCGGTTTCGGTTTCCAAGCGCAGGTCTTTGAGCGTTTTTCCGATAATCGGGGAGCAGTCGGCAACTTCGACTTTGATGATCACTTCATCGGATTCGCGAACGGCCATCGCAATAATCGGGTGAAGCTCGATTTCGCGGATCACGGGGTCGGCGATGTCCGAGGCCGCATTTGAAATCTTTTCGGAAGCGCTGGAGAAGATCAAAAGGCCTTTGTAGTCCGTCAAATCTTCATCTTCGTTCGCAGAAGACGCGGCTTCCAAAACCAAATCCTGAACTTCATATTTCATTTGATCCAAATGCTGCTCAATCGCCTGAACTTCATGAGCGATGTCTTTGTTGTTGAACAAAAGCGCGGAATACGCCAGACCGACGGACAGTTCGCACATGTTTTTCATCTCAACGATGATTTCGATGGAGCGGTCGAATTCGGCGGGATCATTGTAGTCGATGACTTTTCTCGGCGTGTAAATTTTGTTCGTCGCTTTCTTAAAGAAAATCGGAACGCCTTCGTCATGGCCGCGGGCGATTAAAACGTCTCCTTGGCGAAGACGTGTTTCGCTGTTGGGCGCGTAAATCCATTCGGAGTTGCGGCGCATGGCAATAATCCACATGCCGGTCTCAACATCGAGCTCCAAATCGCCGAGTGTCTGGCCGACCATTTCGGATTCTTCGTTCAGGCGGACTTTGACAATCGTTTCATTCGCGTTTCTGAGCGCGACTTTCAGCCGGTCGGGGATGGAAATGTCCATCAAAACGCATTTTGAAATTTCCATCGCGGCGTTTGCGATGTATTCGGAGGCTGCGGCAACTTCCAAAACGCCGAGCAGCTGTTCGGCTTCTTCGATGCGGCGCGTGCTCAAAATGGCGCCCATCTTGATTTGGTAGTCAAGCATGTCCATGTTTTCTTCTAAATGCATCACTTCTTCGGCAATGTCTTCGTCATCGTAAATCATGGCCGAGTACGCCAAATCAACCATGAGTTCGGACGTGTCTTTCATTTCAACCAGCAATTCCTTCAAATTGCGCGGTTTATATTGATATCGATTTTTAGCCATACAGCACAAACCATCCTTCTTCGTATCCCTATATTGTTGCCGTTTCAAGACGGCGCTTAACTTATTTTATATCTCTTGCGATTGAATTTTAAGTGAATTTTAATTAAATGATAATTTTGATAATAATTTGATGATATTTTGGTGATTCTGATAATATTTTGATGATTCTGATAATATTTTGATGATAATTCCAGTCATTTTAAATAACAACCAACCCGAAAGCGATAACTGCAATCATAATGCCGATGACGCCGACCAAGTCGCCCATGCTGGCAACAATCGGAATAACGACATCGTCCGGGTCCAGGCCGATTTTGTGAGACAAAGCGGAAAAGCCGACCGCAACGGTATATACAATCAGAATGTCGAGAATGACAACGATGAAGCTGACGCCGAAAATTAATGCGGCGGAAGTGCCGTATCCTAAGGCGAGGTTGATCAGATAAACAACGGTGCTGACAAAAACGGATGAGACGGCGGCAACGATAATTGCGGCAATCAGGCTGTTTTTGACGACCGGGTTGTTGAGAATTTTTCGGCTCAAACCGAGGTGGAACGCGGATGAGAGGCGGGAACCGAGCATGCTTCCCGTGTCGCCGCCGATTTTTAAAAGAACCGGCATAAGTATGAGAAGCGTCGGATATTCGATTAAAATATCCTCCTGATAACCGAGCAGGAGGCCGACAATGATTGCCATGAAGCACGTCACAATTAAAATCGGAAGTCCGCCTTTGACAAGGCCGCTGATGGTGTAGTAGCTCATAGCATCAGCACCATCCTGGCGAATACGAAAATCATCATCACGGAGATGATATCGCCGATGGTTGCAATCGACGGCGTCACAACGTTGTCGGGATCAAACCCGAAGCGGAACGCGCCGATTGAGAGATAAACGGAAATGAATGAAAGAATCAGGCCCGAGAAAAATCCGGAAAGCAGGGAAATGAGAATCAGTTTTAAAAGGCCGGCGCTTCCGAATCCCAAAAAAACGGAAACGTAATGGCCGAGAAATCCCAAAAAAACGGAAATAATGATTGTCAAAAGCATCGACCCGATAATGTTGTTGGTCAGTTCGCGGTTTTTGAAATCGATTTTTGTAATCAGACCCATGTGAATGGCGCTTCCCAATCGGGATCCGAGGGTGGATGAAATGTTGCCGCGAAGGCCCATGACGCCCGGAATGATCACAATGAGTCCCGGAATCATTTCCAGCTCGTTTGTCATGCCCGATAAAATCACGCCTGAAATAATGCCTCCGATCACCGCGACAAGTTCAAAAGGCAGCGCCTCTTTGACAATTGAGGAAACGCTGGCATATTCTCCCAAGTACTGCTCAACGTATTCGGATTCCGCGTCTTCGCGTTCACGGTGAGGCATAAATACGTATTAAGAGAGCAAAAACATATAAATGCTGTTATGCCGGAATCGATTTTGAAAGAAACCTATTTATAGGAAGTTTCCGTTTTTTTCGAAGTTGGGCTCGTGGTCTAGATGGTCATGACACCGCCTTTACACGGCGGAGGTCCTGAGTTCGAATCTCAGCGGGCCCATGAAACATTATTGTTTTCATCGGCGGAAACGTATAAAAACAAAAACATCCAATACAACTTACTTGACGCATTTGCTTATCGCAGTGTTTAATTAATACAAATTGATAAAAACCGATAACTTGCGAATATTACTTGGGCTCGTGGTCTAGACGGTTATGACGTCGCCTTCACACGGCGGAGGTCCTGAGTTCGAATCTCAGCGGGCCCATTTTACATTTAATTGTTTCTCTTTTTTAGTTTATCATTCTCTTTTTTTAGTTTATCATTCTCTTTTTTTAGTTTATCATTCTCTTTTTTTGGTTTATCGTTTCTCTTTTTTGGTTTATTGTTTTGTTTCGTTGTTTTATTTTTGTTTTGCCGGCTGCCGCCGCGCGCGGCTCGTCATTTTTGAAAATCGGCCAAAAGCACGGCCTGTTTTTATTTTCGTTTCCGTTTTTCGTTTACGGAAGCGAATTCTTTTATATCAGCAAAACCTCTTTTTTTGATATGGAACTCGCTGACATACCTATTTACGTGTATCCGATTCTGTTTATTTTGCTTGTCATTATTGTCGCTGTCGTCAGTTTATTGGTCGGCAAGCGCAAATACAACAAAGATAACGGTATCGTTAAAGAAAAGAAAGTCAAAGAGCCGAAGCAGAAAACCGGCAAAAAACTGAAGCGCGCCGAACCCGAAACGGCGGCACGCTATACGGACGAATTTGACTCCGACGAAGATTATGACAACGCCGTCGAATCTTTAAAAGCAAAACCGGCGGCAAAGCCGAAGCAGGAAGTTGTCGAAGGCCCGGTCATCGTTGTCGATGAAAACAAAGTCAATGAAGAAGAAGTCATTGAGTGGAAACCGCCGGCCGACGATAAGAAAGCCGTATCCGAGCCGACCGCGACAGAATCCGTTCCGGGCGAATCTGTTCAGAATTCAAACGGCGAACAAGTGAGCGATAACGCTTCTTCCGCAGCAGATTCGGAAAACAGCGGGAATCTCTCTGCCGCAGGTACAGGTGCCGCCGTTTCAGCGGCTGCCGCTGTTCTGCCGGATGAGCCTTCCGAAAGTGACTGGAATGACGAAGATCTGGAACTTTTTGAAGCCCGAACTTATGCTTTTGACGAAGAAACCCAATCCGGATATATGACCGACAAAACGGAAGCAAAAGACAAGAAACCGGAAGAATCTCCGGCCGAATCCATCTATGCGTTCCGCGAGAGAAAAGAGCCGAGCCGCAATCCGGCCGATGACGAAGGTGTTCAGATTATTGAAGAAGAAAAGCCCGAACCGATCAAACCGACTCCCAAAGAAGCTCCGAAAGTCAGCAATTCAAAATACGCTTACTTTGACGCCGTCATGGAAAAAGAAAAATCGGAAAATGTAAAGGCTGAAGAGCCGGAACAGAAATGGCAGCCGCCGCAGCAGAGAAGCGCGGACGCGCCCGCATCCGGTACTTCCGCATCCGAAACGTCTTCCAAATCGAAAAAGAGTATGCAGTATATCGAATTGGATTTGGACGACAAAGAATAATTTTAATTTTCAATTTTTAATTTTTTAAACAGGCGGCCGGTCTAAAATCGGCTGCCTTTTTTTTGGTTTAGAGCTGCTTTTTTGGTTTAGATTTGATTTGATTTCCTTTTTAGATTTGATTTGATTTGATTTCCTTTTTTGATTTGGTTTTAAATTGTTTTTTTGGACTCGTTTTAATTTCTTCTTTTGATTTGTTTTCACAACTGTCTTTTTCAGTTTGGATTTGACTTTTTTTTGATTTTGTTAAAAGATGAAAAAGACAATAAATTTAATACATATAGATGATTATCTATGTTTCGTGATTAAATGAATACAAATTACAATGAATATGCCCGATTTTTTAAAGCCTTGTCCGATCCGAACAGGCTTATGATTATCGATATGCTTTCCTGCGGGGAACTTTGCGCCTGCGTTATTTTAGAGAAATTTCAATTTACGCAGCCGACATTATCCCATCACATGAAGACGCTTTGCGACTGCCGGCTGGTGAACGGGCGCAAAGAAGGGAAATGGACATACTATTCGCTGAATGATGAAATTGTGCAAAATTTCAGGGTGTTTTTAGAAGAATTGACGACCGCGAAAGAAAATTGCATTTGCCGTAACGAAGGAAATTGCTGTGAATAAATCACCTGCAATTGACGTTGAAAAGTAAAAGGAAATAAAAGAAAATAAGAGAAAATAAAACTAAAAAATAAAGAATGAAACCGGAGAAAAGAAAATGGATGACATTATTGAAAATGTAAAAGACTATTACAGCAAACAGCTGCAAAGCAAAAATGACTTGAAAACAAATTCATGCTGCTGTTCGGAAAAACCGCCGGCTGAAATCAGAGAAATCGTGCCTTTAATCGCGGATGAAATTCTGGACCGTTTTTACGGCTGCGGCTCTCCTTTGCCGCCGCTTTTGGAAGGAATGACTGTTTTGGATTTGGGCTGCGGAACGGGCAGAGACGTTTATATCGCCTCCAAACTGGTCGGCGAATCGGGGACGGTTATCGGTGTCGATATGACCGCGGAGCAGATCGGGACGGCAAAAAAATATCGGGAAGAACAATCCAAACGGTTCGGATTTAAAGCGTCCAATGTCAAATTTTTGCAGGGTTACATCGAAGATTTGAAATCGCTCGGCATTGAAGAAAACAGCGTCGATGTTGTGATTTCGAATTGCGTGATCAATCTTTCTCCCGCCAAAGAACAGGTTTTCAAGGAAATATACCGCGTTCTCAAACCCGGCGGCGAGCTGTTCTTTTCAGACGTTTTTGCCGACCGCAGGATTCCCGAATCATTGACGACAGATCCGGTTTTGCGCGGCGAATGTTTGGGCGGCGCATTGTATATTGAAGATTTCCGCCGGCTGATGGCCGAGTGCGGATGGGCCGATTTCAGATATACAAGTATCAGCGGTATTGATTTGGGAGATGAAGAGATTGAAAGCAAACTCGGCTTTGCTTCGTTCTCGTCACGGACGGTGCGCGCTTTCAAACTCGACACGCTGGAAGACATCTGCGAAGATTACGGGCAGGCCGCTTATTATGACGGCAGCATTCCCGGATTTCCGCATTTCTTTGATCTGGACGACCATCACCGCTTTTTTACCGGAAAACCGATGCTTGTCTGCGGAAACACTGCTTCCATGATTTCCGAAACACGATACAAAAAAGCGTTCAAAGTCATCGGCGACCGGTCGGTGCATTACGGTAAATTTGACGGCTGCGGTTCTGACGGCGGCAGCGAGCTGCCTAAAACAGGATCATCGTGCTGTTAAAATATTTAAATTGAAGAAAATGAAATTTGAAAAATTAAAGTAAAAAAGAAAAAATAAAGGAAAAATTAATGAAAAAATAAAGGAAAAATTAATGAAAAAATAAAGGAAAAATTAATGAAAAAATAAAGGAAAAATTAATGAAAAAATAAAGGAAAAATTAATGAAAAAATAAAGGAAAAATTAATGAAAAAATTAGAAAAATTAAAGAAAAAATTAAAGAAAAAAGACAAAATGAAGAAATAATTTTAAAAAAATCAAAAAAACGAAACTTATTTTTTAAAATCCGAATTCTTCGACATGAATTCTGTTTTTATTCACTTTTTGTTCTTTCAGCATATCAATCATTGAACTGAGCATTTTCGGCGGTCCGCAGACAAAGAAATCTGCCGTTTCGTAATAATGTGTCATATTCGTCTCTTCAAACTGTTTATGGGAAATCCTGCCGTAAAGATAGCCGTCTTTGTCTTCTTTGGAAAGTGAAATCTTCAGATTAAAATTCGAAAGCCGGTCATTTAATTCGTTATAATACGCCTCGTCAAAAATATCTGCCTGCGTCGAAGCGCTCCAAAAAAGAACAATTTCTCTTTTCGACTTCATCTCAAGCAAATAATGGAAAATGCTGATCATCGGCGTGATTCCGATGCCGCCGGCCAGCATGACGACGGGCGTTTCTTTCGCCTCGGCAGCTTCTGAAAACAAATTTCCGTAAGGGCCTTCCAGCGTGACACTGTCGCCGACTTTTAATTTTGAAATTTGATTCGTAAAATCGCCCGACTCTTTAATCATCATCGAAACCGATTTTTTGTTCAGCGGCGACGATGTCATCGTAAACGGATGAGCTTCAAACGGCAGCGCCGATTTCACCGGACGGAAAAAAGCAAACTCTCCGGCGCGGTAAGAAAGTACGTTTCCGTCCGCCGGCTCCATCTCAATTTCGTAAACATCGCGCGTCAAATTCCGAATCGAAGTCAGCCGATATTTCGGAAGAGTCAGAATTTTTAATTTGTAAACATAATAAATCAGCAATGTCCCCGCAAAATAAATCGTAAACACAATCATGAAAGGCGTATTGTTTCTGACAAAGCCGAAATACACTGCATGAAGATAAACCAAAACAAACGCAATCATAACAAGCCTGTGAATCAAAAGACCGCTTTCACGATTGAATTTCGTTTCTTTCAAATTTGTCAGAAACGCGGAATATTTAACGAAAGTCGTTGACAGAACAAATATTCCCGTTAAAACTGCCGCCAAAAACAAGAGAAACGCCGGCATCCCCGTCAGAAACGGGATTGACGTCATCGAATCGCCCCAATCATATCTCAAATAAACATGATAGGCCGCCGCCAAAATGCCGACGGCTGCAAAAACAGCATGAATGTTGTAAAGCCGCAGAATTCCCGTTTCTTTTTCAATCCGTCTCGGGCGTGTGCCGAGAAGAATGTCAAACATAAACGCCGTAAAAGCGATAACTGCCAGCCCGATCGGGAGCGCCGCGGCAAGACCGTTTCGAAACATGCCGCCCCTGTACAAAAGCGCCAATAACAAAGCGGTCAGCAAAATCCAAACACCGCCGCAGAATAAAACAGATTTCCATTTCATGATCTATCACCAAAAATATCGTCAAAATAAAATCAAATCACATAATATATAAAATAAAGGATAAATTCAAGGCATTATTAAAGCACTATTAATGAAGAATTCGAGCTGCAATTCCTCCGAAAATCTGAAGTTGAAAATAATGCCGCTCGTATGCGGTGTGATACGGTATGGCATGGTTCGTGATGCAGTGTGATGCGATGTGATGCGATGTGATTCTGTGTGATGCGATGTGATTCTGTGTGATGCGATGTGATTCTGTGTGATGCGATGTGATTCTGTGTGATGCGATGTGATTCTGTGTGATGCGATGTGATATGGTGTGATATGGTGTGATGCGATGTGATTCTGCATGATATGGTGTGATTCTCCCGCCCGCTCCAATAATTTCGCAGCAACATTTTATTAAATGAAAGTGAATTCTTATGAATTCATATTAATCCGTAAAAACTGCAAAATCGTGACATCCATGGCCGTTACAAAAATCGCATCCGACACTCTTGATTTCATTTTGGCTTCCTGCAAAGCTTCTCATCCGCGCGAATTCGGCGCTCTTTTAGAGGCTGACGGCGACACCGTTATCAATGTGATTTATTTGCCGGGGACGGATTCAACGAGCCGGAGCGTCAGCTTAAAAACATGGATGATGCCGAACATGCCGCACGCCGGGTCTGTTCACAGCCATCCGAGCGGCGCCGTCCGCCCGTCCGAGCAGGATTTAATTTTTTTCAGAACCAACGAAGTGAATATTATCGTCGGCGAGCCGTACACGCGCGAATCCTGGAAAGCATTCGATAAAAACGGGAATCTGACAACACTTGATGTTGTCGATTATGAATTTGATGACACAGAGTTTGAAGAGACTGAATTCGAAGAAATTGAATTTGATGACTGAATTTGGTGACTGAATTTGGTGACTGAATTTGATGACTGAATTTGATGACTGAATTTGATACAAATCTTTTTTAAACGGAAACCGACAGCGAAATCCGGCCGAATTTCCTGCGAATCGAATTTTAACTGAACTGTCTTAAACGAAGAAACAAATAAATAAGACCTGCTGAGAATGATATTTATTATTTGATTTTAATAAACGTATGGAACAGAAATGATTGACTTATCCGTAATTCCGACATCCAGCGGCTGTTATATTTACCGCGACAAAGAGGATGAAATTATCTATATCGGCAAAGCAAAAAATCTTAAAAAACGTGTTTCCAGTTATTTTCAAAAACGTGATCTTGATCCGAAAACGCGCCTTTTGGTCAAACATATTCAGTCCGTTGACTTTATTGTCACGGCGAATGAAGTTGAAGCGCTGATTTTGGAAAACACGCTGATTAAAAAGCACAATCCGAAATACAATATCGATCTGAAAGATTCCAAGAGCTACGCGTTTATTCATATCAGCGGCGATGATTTTCCGCGCATCGGCATTCTCAGAAAAGCAACGGCGCAGGGAAAACTGTACGGGCCTTTCGTTTCGGCCAAAGAACGGGATGAAATTTTGGATGTCGTAAAACGGACATTTAAGCTCCGGTCCTGCCGGAACATGCCCAAGCGCCCGTGTCTGCGCTATCATATCGGCAACTGTATGGCGCCGTGCACCGGGAATGTGTCAAAGGAAGATTATCAGAACGCAATCGGTAAAGCAGATTCCGTTCTTCGCGGAAATTCCGAAAAGCTTGCGGAGAAACTTCGAAAGGAAATGGAAGAATTCGCTAAAAAACAGGAATTTGAAATCGCAAAAGACATTCGGGATCAAATTTATGCGCTGGAATATCTGAACAACCGCCAGCATGTCGCCCGCCAGATCAATCACGACGAAGACGTGATTAATTACATCATCCGTGACGGAAAAATTTACATCATGGTTTTCAATGTCGTGAAAGGAACGCTCATCGGCAAAGAAGAATTTTCATTTCCGTATCATCAGAATTTCCTGGAGGAGTTTTTGGTCCGCTATTATTCGGGACATGAAACGCCGTCTGAAATTATTCTGCCGGACGCGTCGGAAATTCAGGAAGAAGAAGCTTATACGGTCTCGGAGGATGTTGTCCGCGAAACGCCTGCAGCATCGGAGACTCAGCAGTTCCGGCAGCTGTATCACGAAAATGTCAGCCGGTCTTTGATTGATTTCTTGTCGCAGCGCCACGGCAAAACCGTTAAAATTACGATTCCCAAACGCGGCGACAAAAAAGATTTGCTGATGCTGGCCGAGAAAAACATTGAAATTGCTTTCTTCAGCGCGACATCCAAGGTCGAAGCGCTCGGCAAACGCCTGATGCTCCCCGAGCCGCCGCGTGTGATTGAATGTTTTGATATTTCTCATCTCTCCGGAACGCATACGGTTGCGTCCATGGTTCAGTTCCGCGACGGAAAACCGGACAAATCCAATTACCGCCGCTTCAAAATCAAAACCGTCAAAGGAATCGACGATTTCGCTTCCATCGCCGAAGTTGTCGGCCGCCGCTATTCCCGGTTGATTGAAGAAGAAAAGCCGTTTCCCGATCTGATTATGATTGACGGCGGCAAAGGGCAGCTTTCATCCGCCGTCGGCGAACTCAAAAAACTCGGCGTTAAAACGCCGGTCATCTCCTTAGCCAAGCGCGAAGAAGAAGTTTTTGTCCCGGGCTTGTCCGATCCGATTCCGATTAAAAAGAATGAAAAAGCGTCCCTTTACCTTCAGGAAATCCGAGATGAGGCGCACAGATTTGCGATTACGTTTAATCGGCAGCTGAGGGAGAAGGCGCTGACAGATTGAAAAGACATCTGAACGTTTTGTTTAAATCTTTCGATTTTAGAAATTTCGGCAGTGTTATAAATTTTCAACATTTTTCAGTTATTATGATTGCCGTGTCTGAAGATTCAATTATTGAAATTACAAAAGAGTTGAGTCTTTATTCTTATGAAATGGAGGAAAAAAGGGAGCAAAGTCTTTTGGACCAAGCCGGGAAAATGCTTATGGCAATTTCCGTTTTTACGGTCGCTTTGCTGGCTTTTATTTCGTTGGAAGAATGCGGCTTAAAGAATAATCAAATTTTAATGATTTCAGCTTTTACATTTTTACCGCTCGGAGCCAGTTTCATGCTTTCGATCCGAGCTCTTTGGAGACATTCTTATTAGTCGATTCAGTCCGTCAGTGAAATTAACACGGTTGTTTCGGGCATGATTTTGGAATCGAAAAATCCGAAAACATTGGTTTTGAACACACTTGATGATGTTCAAATGTGTAAAAAAGAAGAAAATGACAAAAACGGAAAGTATATTAGGGCGTCCACGATATTGTTTATTATATCATTTATATCGGCGTTTGCTGCAATTATTTATTGTTTGTTTTGTAATTATAATTTTTAACAAGAAAGGTGATAAGCATGGAACAAAAAACAAAGGCTAATTGGCAGGCTGAGGATGTAAACCGTAAATCTTTAGATCGTCCGGAACGAAGAAGTGCAGCGATGCTTAGAGATTATTCTTCTCCAAACTCAAAAACGAATTGGCTGTCTCGGATATTTAAGAAATTTTATTGAGAATTTAAAATGAGTTTAATTCTCTCCTTTTTTAAAAAATGTAAATTGATTCAATTTCAAATAATCAATCATTTAAAATCAATCTTTTAAATCAATCTTTAAATGAATCTTAAAAAACATTAAAAAATAGAAAAACGGATTATTCACAATCCGTTCCTTCAATTGAAAGCGCCTGATGCGGGCACATGTCAATGCATAAGCCGCAGCGAACACATTTTTGCGTATCCATTGCCAAGCTCCAGTCTTCTTCAAATGAAAAGACTTGAGACGGGCAGACGGAGATGCAGGCGCCGCAGTCAACACATTCGGCTTTTTTCCGGCAGATCAGCGTGTCCAAAAGCGTGACGGATGCGCCGCGCGATTCGAATTCGTCTTTGATGGTTTCATAACTTTTGTCAAGAACCTCTAAAATGATTTCGCCGCCTGCGGAATCCACGCGGGAAGAGACGATGCTGACAAGAATGCCGGTTTTGAGAATCACTTCCGATAAAATCGGTGATTTAACCCGTTCTTCCGGGAAATTGACTTTTAATTTCATTCGTGTTTCCCCCTCGTGAAAAGTTTACTGATATGATCGCTGGTCAGCATGCCGAGAACTTTTTGATTGTCGTCGATGACCGGAATGGCTGAAATTTGGAATTCCGCCAAACGCTTGGCAACCACGTCGGCCGTTTCATCCGGCGTGCAGGTGATGACATCCCGCGTCATGCATGCTTCAACGGTGTCTGTTTTTCCTTCGGCCACCGCTTTTGAGATGTCCCAGGATGTGATGATGCCGACCAATTTGTCGTTTGAAACGACGGAAATGTGGTTTCTGCCGTTTTGTTTCATCAGTTTGGCCGCGTCAATAAAGCTTTCAGTCTGCTCGACCGTTATCACTCTTTTGCTCATGATGTCGCCGACAACAGGGGTTTTGTTTGTCTCTTTCATCGGCTTCGTCGATTGATTTGTCGGAAGCGCTGTCGTGTTTGCGCCGAGGAAGAATTTTCCTCCGACGATGCGTTTTTTCAGTTCTTCGGCCACTTCGCGTGATTTTTTAAAGCTTGACATGCAGGAGGTGGCTGTTTCTTTGCCGTTGATCTGAATGCTGCCCGACCGGAGTTCTTCATAATTTGCTTTTCGGACGACCGGCCTGTCGCGTTTTCCGATGCTGTAATCTTTGATGCTGATTTCAATGTCGGCATCGCGGACAGCCGCTGCCTGCGCCATTTCCGCATCCAATATCGGAATCGGAATGCCAATGCCGAGGAACAGGGACGTGCCGTATCCTTCAAAGCTGGCGGCATTGACGTATTCTTTTGTCATCTCTTTCAGATTTGCCGTTGTCATGAGTGTCGCAAATCCGGAGGCCGTTGAGCATTGCGTGCCTTCGCCGACAATGGTTCCCTCAGCGCCGCCCATGAATATTTTGGTGCCCGCGCCGATTGTCCGGTAAGTCGGATCGTTTGAGAGCGGGGATAAAATGCCGGCGCCGGAATAGGTGACATTTTTGAAGTCCGGGAGCAATTTGCCCATGTACGTGTGAATGGTCTTCTTGGATCCGTTCGTTGCGGCGTCATAGCGCTGATAAGCGTTTCTCGGGTTGACCATGATGGCCTGGTTCAAGTCGTCCAGCGTGATTGTCGTCGTCAGCTCTTTTCGCGGGTAGCAGTCCGTTCCGTAAGAACGGGCCGTCACTTCGACTTCTTTGCCGCAGATTAAATCTTCAATCACGTGCGCGCCGCCGTATTGAATGCCGCGTTTTTCCGATATTTGCGTAGCGCCCAAATAAGAATCAACGGCCGCAATTCCGCTGTATGCTTCAACGTCGTTCATGAACATTTTAGTTATCTTAATCGGGATGTCCGAATGTCCAAAATTGAGGAAAACGCCTGACGAACACATCGCGCCGAAAGTCCCCGTGGTCACCACGTCAACTTCTGCAGCCGCCTTTTCGGCACCGATATCATCGACAATGTCGGACATTTCTTCTGCCGTCACGACACAGACACTACCGGATGCGATTTTTTCATTGATTTCAGCAATCGTTTTCGCCATATATTCGTCTCCTTTTCAATTGACTGCACAGCAGTCGGGTTTTCAGATTTTTATTCAGACCGGTTTTTAACGGATTCCTTTAATCGGATTCCTTTGATTTGTTGATCGGATATTTCCGATGTGAATCGGTATTATATTGGTATTAATGTTCGTATTAATATTGGAATTAATCGGTGTTAACCCGTTTGATATGATTTTTTAAGATACTGTTTCCGGCAGACCGCCCGAAAATAAACTGCCATAACAAAATTATGAATATTTATCGCAATTTGGAATTTTGCCAATTTTGGAATTTTGCCAATTTTGGAATTTTGCCAATTTGTTTCCAATTTTGAAGTTTTGCCAAGGAGTTTTATCACATCTTGGAATTGTATTATTACAGTGTTTTCCGTTTATTAAATCTGCGGAAGTTATATCTTTATCGCAGGCATAAACAAAAGCAATAAGCAATATTATGCCGGCAAAATATTGAAACGGTGTTATCTTATATAAATCTAGCTAATAAAAAACGCTTCAAATTATAACCTCTGGTTATAATTTGACGTTTTAAACGAGTATTAAATGATTGCTTACGGCATTTTTTTTAATTATGCATCAGTGATTGAGGATTTTACCGCATTTTCTGAAAAATATTTGGAAAAAAGATTTATAATTCAAAATTAGATGCAAATCAGATGCAAACGCCGGATGTAAGGTTAAAATACAAAATGAAATGTAAAATAGATTAAAATAAAACCTGAAAATATACATTTGTCGGCAAAAGGTAAACCAATCAGATTAAATAAAATGTTGTCGTGATAAAATAAGTTTTGGAGTTACATCTTTAACGGTGGTATGAATGGAGTTGAATGAAAAATACCCTGATGTCAAATTATTAAATCCGGACGGTTCCATCCTGGATATTTACACGGAGCGGTATTTGATGCTCGGGCTCCGTTTTTATGATTTGTTTAAGCATGATCTTAAAAATCATCAGAATGCTGTTTTTATGGCTTTGGATTTGTATAAACTGAAGCGCGATGAAAAATATTTGGATATGATTGAGGAAGCTTCTCAAAAAAGCATGGAATATATCGATATTATCAAAGCAATCGAGCCTTTTGTTTACAACGGCGGCAAACCGGGTTTTTATTCTTTTTATGCTTGCATGGAAGGAATTATTGAAAATTATCCGGATCGGGAATTTGAAATTATCGGAGACGATGTCGTTGTTTTTGCCGACGCGGCGCTTCCGAAACTTTTTGATCTCCTGATTCAAGTGACGCTCGGCCAAGAAAAAGAGAAACATAAATTGGCTTTTATCATTTCAGAATTCCAAGAGAACGGATTAAACAAATGCAACATTGAAGTTGTCATTCATGATATGCAGATTTCGGCCCGAACAATTGAAACAATCTTGAACGATGATACGCACAGTGTTACGGGCGACATGCCGAGTTTGACTTTTTACATCGCGAAAATGATTCTCTACAGATATTCGGGCGATTTGAAGTTAAGCCGATCCGGCCCGAATGAAACGAGATTGACGGTCTCATTCTTAAAAGAAGACAATCCGGCTTCAATTTGGAGCGATTGAGCTTTCAATTTTTTAATTTCTTTTTTCTTTTAATTTATTGTTTGTTTTTATTGTTTGTTTGCTGTTTGTTTTTTATTATTTGTTTGCTGTTTGTTTTTTATTATTTGTTTGCTGTTTGTTTTTTATTGTTTGTTTGACGTTTGCTGTTTGTTTACTGTTTGCCTTTTGGTTTGTTTTCATTTCTTTTTTTATGTTTTCATTCATTGTTGGTTCATTTTTATTTTATTCATTTTTCATCTTTTCACTTTCATCTTTTCATTTTCATCTTTTCATTTTCATCTTTTCATTTTCATCTTTTCATTTTCATCTTTTCATTTTCATCTTTTCGTTTTTTCAATCTTTTAAGGCCGTATTTTCCGGTTCGGATAATTTTTTATTCCTTGTCGGACTTTGATTGAGCAGGTGACAATGAGTGACGCGTGTTTTGGCGACAGGGACTTTTGATATTCTTCATCCGGGCCATGTTTATTTTTTGGAACAGGCAAAAGCGCTCGGTGACGAACTTTATGTTATTATCAGCCGTGATGTCAATGTGAATCACAAACCGAGGCCCGTTGTTCCCGAAGACCAGCGTCTGAAAATGGTCGCGTCTTTAAGACCCGTTGATTCTGCCGTTCTCGGAAGTTTGACGGACTATTTTGAACCGATTGCGGAAATCAAACCCGATATCGTTGTTCTCGGTTTTGATCAGAAATTTCAGGAAGCTGAGTTGAAGAAAGCTTTAAACGGCCGCGGATTTTTCCCCGAAGTCGTCAGGCTGCCGCAAATCAGCGGGGAATTTTACAGCAGCCGCGCAATCGCGGCCGAAATCGCGGAACGCAAAAAAAAGCATTTGCCGATTGATTGATTTTGATTCTTTCTGTTTTCTTTTTTGCGGAATTCAAAAGAGGAAACATCGTTTTTGATAACTTTTCAAACCCGAACCCCCTCTTCCATGAAATAAAGAAATAAAAAAGGGGGTTCGTTTTTCTTTAACTTTTGAAGAAAACGATGTTTCGGTTTGGAAATTATTCGTTTAATCCCAGGAACCGTCCCTCCAATCTGAATTTTGTGAGCGCAGCGAGCAAAATGAAGATTGGAGATGGACCAAATAGTTTCAATTAAAACAAAAAACCGTCTTTTTTCAAAACATATTACTGCATCTACATACTGTGCTGCTGCTATTGCCACTGTTTGCAATGCGGATAGCGTTCCCATGTGCATCATCTCATTCTTATCACATCCGCTCGCTACGCGAGCGTGGGCACAGATTACCTTACTGTTTCCGTTTGGCACAGCTACCTTACTGTTTCCGTTCACGGTCTGCGTTGCTTCCCGCGCGCGAGCCACACAAATTTAAAAAAAGCAAATAAAACAAGACGGACGGGTTTGAAACAAAACAAAAACAAAAATGTAAACAAAAAATAGAAACAAAAAACAGAAAAAAGATTATTGAAATTAATCAATAATCATTGACGACATATCGCCTTTCATTTCTGATGCAATCAGTTCTTTAACTTTTTCATATTCCAAGTCCTGACCGAGCAGCCACATCAATTTGACCAAAACCGATTCGGTCAATTGGTCTGCGGCTTCGGCAACGCCGGCTTCTCTCATGGCAAGGCCTGTTTCATAAGTGCCGAGTGCCGTGCTTCCGTTGATGCACTGGGAAGTGACGACGACGGGGATTTTCTGATCGGCGGCTTTCTTCAGGGACGGGACCCAATTGTCGGAAACGTGGCCGAGGCCGACGCCTTCTAAAACAATGCCTTTGTATCCTTTTTCAACGTAATAATCAAAAATTGCGGGATCCGCGCCGGGTGTGAATTTGACAATCGCGCATTTTTCTTCAAGCGTCGGGGTGATTTTAAGTTCGTTTTCCCCGCGCTTGGCGTAATCGACGAAATCGGATAAAAAGGTCAATTCGCCCGTGAAATAATCCATGTTGGCAATCGGGAACATGTTGACGGACTTGAACGTGTCGCGGCGGGAGGTGTGCAATTTCCGGGCTTTCACGGCACGGTGGACGGCGCAGAAATCATCCGACATGGAGCCGTGCATTACGATCAAAACTTCCGCGATATCGCTTGCCGCGGCGCGGGCGGCGCAGATAATATTCATATGATTGTCGCTGCTCGGGCGGTCGGGACTGCGCTGAGAGCCGGTAAAGACGATCGGGACAGGCGTGTCAATCATGTAAGCGGCGGCAGCCGCGGAATAAGTCATTGTATCCGTTCCGTGGGTGACGATGATTCCGTCAGCGCCGGCTTTGATTTCTTCATAAATCGCCTGCGCCAGCTCTTTCCAGTTTTCGGGTTTCATGTTTTCCGATAAAAGGCTGAAAACGTCGCGGATTTTGAAATCGGCAAATCCGTCGAGCTCGGGCACTTCCAAAAGGATGTCTTCGCCCGTAAAAGACGGCGTAATCGTTCCGGTTTCCGGATTCAGATAAGTTGCAATCGTTCCGCCGGTTGTAATAATCGTGATTTTCTTGCCCGACGGCGCGATTTTAATTCCCGCGCCTTTTGCCGTATTTCTGACAACCTGTTTCGGCGGCTCGGGCGGCGCGGCAACGGGAGGCAAAAGCGTGACGGAAACTTCGTTTTCCAAAAACCCGGCAACATATCCGCCGCCGACCATCTTAAGCGTAATGTAGCCGTCCTCTCCGGGAATCACGTGACCCTCGTAAAAAGCACCGTCTTTCTCGACCTTAACAAAATCTCCGGTTTTAAATGCCATGAATTTTCCTCATAATGATTTTTAAGTTACGAAATATTTTGAAATAAATTGATGTTGGAATTATTACTATTATACATATTGCTTTCGACAGGCTGATTCTTAAACTTTTTCAATAATCAATTATAATGACAATTTAATAATTCGATATTAATTCGATATTAATTCGATAATAATTCGAAAAACCGGGATTCGCTTTTATTTGTTTTCAAAAGTTCCTGCGGCTCGCGCGCGGGCGGCAGCGTAGGTCGTAAACGAAAACAGTAAGATAGCTGTGCCAAACGTAAACAGTAAGGTACTGTGCCCACGCTCGCGTAGCGAGCGGATGTGCTAAAAATGAGATGATGCATATGGAAACGCAGCTCTCATTGCAAACGGAAGCGGTGACACACCGGAACGCAGCTCTCATTGCGAATGACAGTGACAGCACACACAAAACAGAAACAAGAACAAGAATTTAAAAGACGGTTTTTTGTTTTAATTGAAATCATTTGGTCCATCTCCAATCCTCATTTTGTTCGCTTCGCTCACAAAACTCGGATTGGGGGGGCGGTTCACGGGTTTTTCATTTCATTTAATTACAAACCGAAACATCGGTTTATTTAAAGTTAAAGAAAAACGAACCCCGTTTTCGATTTCTTTATTTTATGGAAGAGGGGGTTCGGGTTTGAAAAGTTATCAAAAATGATGTTTCGTTTTTAATAAACAAAAACAAAAAGAAAATGCAAAAAAAAACAAGCAAAGAAAATGCAACAAAGAAAAAACAAAAAAATAAAGAAAAAAGTAAGAAAAAAGAGTAAAAATGAAATGAACTATCAAATTCAAATCTCTTTTTTAACTTCTTCCGTTAATTCTTCAAGCGCTTTTTCAACGGCCAAATCCATGTCCCATATTTGTTTTTGGAGCGCAGAAAGTCTTTTTTTCTTGTCCGTCAAATCATCGCGCATTTGAATCGGAGCAGGGCCGCCGACAACCATGCGGCGCTCGACATTGCTCATCGGATCAAGCGCGCCCTTGACTGCCTCTTCCGTTAATCCTTTGTCGGATAGTTTGTATCCGAGAATTTCTGAAGAGACGGCGTCAATTTCGCTCAGCGAAGGATTTGTTGTTGTTTTGCTGAGCGTTCCGACAATCTGATGCGCCGTTCTGAACGGGATTCCGGCGTCGCGCACCATGGTGTCGGCCAGTTCGGTTGCTGTTGTAAAGCCGGCGATGGATTGCGCTTCCATAATATCGGCGTTCACGGTTAACGTTTCCATGATTCCGGTCATCATGCGGACAGAAGTGTCTGTCACGTTGGCGCTTTTGATGATGTGCGGCGTTGCTTCCTGCAAATCACGGTTGTAGCTGAGCGGCAATCCTTTGCAGATGGTCACCAGCGCTGCCAAAGATCCGACAACGGTTCCGGATTTGCCGCGCATAAGCTCGGCGGTGTCGGGATTCTTTTTCTGCGGCATAATCGATGAGGTGGAAGCATAAGTGTCGTCCAGCTCGACGAAATTGAATTCCTGGCTTGACCAAAGGATGAGTTCTTCGGCCATCCGGCTGAGATTAATCATGATATTTGCAAATGCGGCGGCGCACTCAATCAGAAAATCCCGGCTGCTGACAGCATCCATTGAGTTTGTCATCGGCCCAAAAAAGCCGAGACGCTGTGCCGTTACATATCTGTTGATCGGAAAACCGGTCGATGCAAACGCGGCCGATCCGAGCGGGCAGATGTTGACGCGCTCGTAAGCAGACATTAATCGGGCGATGTCGCGCTCAAAAGCGTCGGCGTGAGCGGCCAGGTGATGCGCGAATGTTGTCGGCTGGGCGTGCTGCAGGTGAGTAAAGCCGGGCATCAGCGTGTGAATATGATTTGTTGCAAGCGTTGTCAATGTGTTCTCCAGCTTCATCAGGTCTTCTAAAAGGGACAGCAGTTCGCCGCGAAGCGCAAACCGGATGCATGTTGCCACTTCATCGTTGCGCGAGCGGCCGGAATGCATTCTGCCGCCGGCTTCTTCGCCGATGATGTCAATCAGGCGGGATTCGAGAGAAATATGAATGTCTTCATAGCTGAAATCCAGCTTGTCCATCCCTTCTTCCTGAATCTGCAGAAGACCGAATAATATTTTGGAACAGTCTTCTTTTGAGATAATTCCCTGTTCCTGAAGCATTAATGTGTGCGCCATGTCGACATAAACATCGGCTTCAAAAATCCATTTGTCCGCATCCATCGAAGAGGTGTAGGCCCGCATTTCTTCGCTCGGGCTTTTGCTCAGTCTTCCGCGTCTTAAAATATCGCTCATTTTCGGCATCGTCCTGTGTTTTAAATGGTTCCGTAAAAACCGGATAGTGAACCGGATAATAAAACTGAATTGTAAAATAAAGTCATATCGGATAAAAAGTAGAGTAGTGTTGGGCGTTCAAATATTAAAATAATCCGAAATAAACGCCGAAATAAACCTAAAATCCCGGCATTTTTGAAAACTTTTAAAGAAAATTTGAAAATGTGTGAATTAAAATAAAACTATTTTATCAAAGTAAAAATTTATTTTTAGTAAAATTTTAACAAAGCTATATATATTTGAACCGTGTTATATGGTATTGCAGTCAAAAACTTGCAGTAATAAATGCAATGAAGGCTAAAAAAATGGCACAAGAAAGTGAACAAAAACAACCTCTCTTTGACGAGATCAAAGAAAAAACGAAAAAAGCTTTTTCAGTGGCTGAAAAAGATATGGCGGACTTCAAAAAAGACGCCAAAAACGACATGGCGCAATTCAAAAAAGACATGTCCAAGGAAGAATTAAAAAAACGTTCCGAGGAATGGAACAAAAAAGCGGATGAGAAATACCGGCAGACAAAAGACGATATTTCAAAATCTTGGGACAGCGCCAAAAAAAACTTGAATGATTTTGTCAAGGAAAACAAGATCACAAAAGAAGATGCCCAAAAGTTCTTTGACGATTTGGACAAAGAAGCTCAGAATCAATATGATAAAGCTGAAAAGGAATTTAATGAAATCAAAACTGATATTAAAAAATTCTTTGACAGCCCCTAACCTAAATCCTTTGTAAAAACACACAAAAACACAAACAGACACACAAAAACGTTCAAAAACGACATAACACTCCCTAAATGTAAAACGTCCTCATAAAAACCCAAAAACGAAGTCTGCGAGTCTTGATTGAAAACCACTTTAATCAAAACTCGCGGATTCTTTTAATCTGTTTTCTGATAATTTTCGAATCTTGTTTTTAACGTTTTTTTATTCTTGGTTTTCAATGTTTTTTAGTCTTGTTTTCAATGTTTTTTAGTCTTGTTTTCAATGTTTTTTATTCTTGTTTTCAATGTTTTTTATTCTTGGTTTTCAATGTTTTTATTTTTGTTTTCATATTTTCATTCTTTTCAATCTGCTTTCTCATTTATTCTTTTCATTATTCAATTTTTAAATTCATTTTTAATCAATAATCTCTTTCTGATTTGTTTGATCTGATTAATTCTGCCGCAAACAAAAATAATGGAAATGAAGAAAAAGTAAAAAAGAAAAAGTAAAAAAAGAAAAAAATAATAAAAATGAAAAAAAGAAAATGCAAATGATAAGCCGTTTTTATAAATTATATCCGGATTTTGTTTCCGGAATGAAGTAACAACACAGATAATAAAATAACAAATGAAATAATTTAAAATTTCAAATCGGAGTTTTAATTATGGAGTTTTGATTCAAATTAAATTAGATTATTATTGTTTATCAAGCCGTATATGCGCTGATGTCCGTTTGAACGACGGAATATGTGATTTTTGTTTTCCGGTCTTCAAATTGTTCGTAAAAGCGGGCTCTCTGAACCAAACCTTTAAAGAATTCGTTTTCTTCGTAAGAGTCGGTTTCGCTGCTTTTGTTTTCAAATGTTTTGTTTAAAGCGATACTTTCATTGAAATCGTTGGTTTCGATTGTGGCGGTCATGATTTTTCCTCCGTCTTTATTTTAACAAGACAGTAACTCATACAAGTCTTTTGTCGGTATTAAAGGCGAAGGAAGCGGGGTGAAAGTACTCAAAGCGCCGGTTGATTCTAAAAACAATTCGAAAATCAAATTTTATGAGACCGTTTTAAAACAAAAGTCAAAACGAAACGAAAAATAAATGTGCGGGTTTGTTTTGAGTTGTTTTAATTTTTGATGACAATTGTCCTTTCATTTTATGAAATATTTCCAAATAGTTGTTACGCCTGATTCTTTTTTTCATCTTGTTTTGAATTTTGTCATTCATGAATGTAGAATTTCTTCAGGTGCTGTTTTAAAAATTTCAAAAAACAACTGCATATTTTATAATCCTAATGATATGTTAAAAATGTAATAATCTTAAAAGATAATAGTTTTAATCCGAAAAATCACGTTTTTATCTGTTCTCCGAACTATTGAGAAGATAATCTGAATTATTGTGCCGTTACATTTGCAATAAAATCAGTTTAAGGTTAAATTTATTTTTGTTTTAAAATTCGATTTGATAAAACCAATCATGGGGGAATGGATATCATTAAACATAAATTGAGTACATTACTTGTATTATTTATTTTATTATTTTCATCGGTTGTGCCGATGACGAGTGCCGATGATGGCGATAAATTAGAATCTGCAGAATATGAAGTTATTTCATATTCTACCACAGGATCCGGTGATGAAGAAGGGGGTAAATATAGATTTGAAAATATCCCTGCCGGAAAATATGTGATATTGGCAGCAAACGCAGGAAAAAGCAATTATGTTGCTGTTGAATTTGTAGAAGTGAAAGGATCTGCAGAATTGGATGAAATAATTGCAGAAAAATGCGGTGTTGACGAAGATATTTACAAAGAAGGAAGAAATCAAGCATTTGAGCTTTACACAAAAATAGCAGGTGACATCGGAAGTATCCAGCAAATTGATACAGGAAGCTATACCATTGAAGGTGTCTTAAAGTATAATGCCGGTGCGATGGGTCTGCAGACTGTTAAGTCCAAATCTATCTTCTTGTTTAAACAACCGCTTATTCTTGGAGCTGAAACAGAAATTAAAAAAGATGAAATTGTTCTGGGCATCACAGCTTCCGGGGCTGACACCGTAAAAATCAGTTATTCCGGAAAAGACGGAACTCTGACAAAAACGCTTCCTGAAACACCGGGTGATGGTGAAAGTAATGAACCCGAAAATCCTGATCATACAGCATTTGATGACGTTTTTACATTCAAAATTACAAGATCTGATTTGAAATCCGGTGACTTGGAAGTCATTGTCACTGCTCAGTCCGGTGCCGAAACATATCAGAATTTAATTACCGTTCCTTTGACGAATGAATATAATATCATTGCCGTGACAACAAGTGATGGTGCCGGAGATTATGAATTTAAAGGAATTCCTGACGGAGATTATTTCATATTGGGCGGTAACGGGGGAAAAAGCAATTCCGTTATCTTGGAATCTGTTACCGTGGATTCGGATAAAACAGGGCATTCAGTCACTCTTATCAAAACGAATGATGATTCAAATAGCAATATTGATAAAAAAACAATGGAATCAATCTTTTCGTTATACTCCGGCTTGTTGGATCTAAATATCGAAATTGAATCGGCAGACGACGGAAATGAAATTTCCGGAACACTTTATTATCCGGGAATGGGCGGGACAACCACAAGGTCAAATTCAAAAATGTTTTTGCTTCAGTCACCGATTATTGCCGGAACGGAAATTACTGAAACAGGCTTGGAAGGAGACGAAAAATTCGAAATCAATGTAACAGTATTCGGAACTGAATCACTCGAAATCACTTATACAGACAAAGATGGCAAAAACGTTACAGAAACAGGTGAATCCCCGGAATTAATTGAAAAGTCCGACGATAAATACCCTGCCGGAAAAGTTTACACATTTTCAATTGATAAATCCGATTTGAGCTATGGTTATGTCAGTTATTCAATCAAAGCGGTTGATAGCGAAGGCAAAGAATGTGTTTTAATTGATACTTTTTTGAATTCAAACCCGAATTTAATAAATGTGCCCCGAAAAGTTGTTGTCATCAGCGGTTATGAAAGTCATAATCTTCTGTTGGATAACTTAAAAGAGAAATACGAAGGTAAAAACGTTGAGCTCGTTTCCGTTAAAACAAAAGATGTTGCAAATGCAACACCCGAAGAGCTTGAAGAAATCAGACAGTCTATGGAAGGCGCTGATGTCGTGACCATTCACATGGTTGCAATGGTGACATGGAGCGAACTTTCTGAAACTCTTTTTGCCGAAAGTGAAAAAACTCGAGAACTTCCGATTGTCATTTTTGATGATAATGCAACTCGTGCCGCCGATAAAGATCTTCTGGAAAAACACCCGAAATATGTTATTCCGACAATTCCGAAAGTAACAGACACAACACAGAAGATGAACGATTACAGGACTTTAATCTCAACATATTGGTCAAACTCTCCGTATCACAACGACAACTTAGAACAAATGATCAATATGATTTTGGTCGACTTTTACGGACGTTATGATCTCGGCGAAGTCAAAGCACCTGTTGAACTTCCGTTAAAAGCCATCTATCATCCTGAGCTTGAAGCTGCTTTTGAATCTGATTACACAGAATTTATTAATTGGTATTCTTCTGAAAGAGAAATAACCGATGATAGCGGAAATGTTATCGGAACCGGTTATATGTATAACGAAAATAATCCGACTGTCGGTATCGCCTTTTACAGATCCTATTATCCGAGCAAAATGGATCCGGTTGACAAGCTGATCCGCGAATTTGAAAGCAGAGGCGTCAATGTCATTGCTGCTTATGCCGAAAGTCCGTCCTATTATAATGATGAAGAAAGTGAATTTTTCAAACCCGGAGAAATTAATGCGGTTTTGAATTACAGATACATCGGAGAACACCGTTTGAGCACAATCGACATGGATGTTCCGATTTTCAATATTCTGATTATGAATACATTGGAAGAATGGGAAAGCAGCAGCAATCCTCTCGGAAACGGATCCATGAAATTCATTAATCAGGAACTCATCGGATCAATTGACCCGATTGCAATCATATCAACCGAAAAAATCAACGGGGAAGATCGTACTGTTCCTATTCCGGGACAAACCGAATGGATGGTCGAACGTGTCATGGGACAGATTAACTTGCAGAAAACTGACAGCAGCAACAAGAACGTTGCTTTAATCTATTACAATCACGGCGGCGGAAAAGCAAATATCGGTGCTTCTTATCTGGATGTGCCGAACAGTTTGTTAAATCTTCTTGACGGGATGGAAAACGACGGATATAACATTGATTTATCCAAAGTTCCTGATGCTGAGATTTTAACTCAGACAATGATCACCCAAGGGCGCAACACAGGCAGCTGGGCACCCGGGGAGCTTGAAGCGATGGTCGGGAATGTCAATCTGAACGGCAAAGGTGATATTTATGACAATGGGAAAGCCGTTTTCATTTCAAAAAGCCTTTATTTGAACTGGTTCAAAGAAGCTTTCTTGGGGGAAAGTTTTGAAGATACCTTAAAAGATTATGACCAAACCGAACAGGAGCAGTTAAGAGAAAAGCAGACGCAGCTTTACAATGATAAACTGAAAGAAGTGGAAAAAACCTGGGGAACGGCACCCGGGGACATTATGGTTTATCAAAACTATCTTGTCATTCCCTACATCGATGTTACGGATGAGACAGGGGACGGAAACGGCCGCGTCATTTTGACACCGCAGCCTGCCAGAGGGGCCGAAAGCAGTATTGAAACACTCTATCACGATACAAACATACCGCCGACACATCAATATATTGCCTTTTATTTGTGGCTCCAGCACAAAGACAACCAAAAAGAACAAGGCTTCGGGGCAGACGCAACGGTCAGCATCGGCCGCCACGGAACAATGGAATGGCTTCCGGGGAAACAAAATTCATTATCCCGTTATGATTGGCCGGCATTGATGGCCGGCAATATTCCGATTGTGTACACATATATCGTGGACGGTGTCGGCGAAGGCATTGTTGCCAAAAGGCGCGGAAACGCGGTTATTGTGGATCACATGACCCCTGCTATTGTTCCTGTCGGTCTTTATGGTGATTATGTGACTTTGGAAGAACAAATCATGTATTACATGGAAGACAGCGGTGCTCTGAAAGAAGGTTACAAAAAAGCAATCATAGATATTATAAACGGTAACGTACCTGCGGAAGGAATCGGGGCAGGCGATGGGTCCGCATATTATGACGGTATTGCAGCTCAGCTCAGCGCTGTCGGAAAATTCAATGAAGAGATGACAGACGAAGAGTTTGAAGAAGCTCTTCATGAATTGGAAGACAAACTCGAAACACTCAAATCGGCTTCTTATCCGGCAGGATTGCATATTTTGGGCCAAGGCATTAAAGCCGAATATGTTAATGACATGGTGTTTTCGATGATGACGCCAAGTCTTCAAAATACAATCGGTAAAATCAGTTCATCTGAGAAAACAGACGACGATGCATATGATCTGATGCTGGATGTAATGAGCCAATCGAAACCAACTGAAGAACTTGTCAATGACTTCTTTGGAAGTGATGTCAGCAACTTTAAGAAAGATGCTGAGAAGAGCATTGATGAGAAGCAGGATTTCATTGAATTGCTGGATAAATCAAGAGAGTATGAATATTATCTTACAAATTCTCAGGAAATCAAACAAATTCTCAAAGCGCTGGACGGCGAATTTATTTATCCGAAAGTCGGAGGCGATCCGATTACGAACCCTCAGGCGCTTCCGACAGGCGGAAATTTCCAAACAGTTGATCAAACAAAGATTCCGACCGAAGTTGCCTGGAATTATGCAAAAACCCTGATGGATGAAATGCTCGTTGATTATTACAATGAACACGGCGAGTTTCCCTCAACCGTCGGCTTTGTTTTATGGGCAGGCGAAACATCAAGAACAGACGGTATAATGGAAGCGCAGATCATGTATCTGCTGGGCATGAAACCGATTTGGACCAACGGAAATGTTGATTCAAAGAATTTCGATACGATTGATGATGACGATTTTATTCTGACTGTCGAAAATGAGGGCAGGGATGAAATTCAAGTGGCACGCCCTCGTATTGATGTCATCATTGAAATATCGGGAACGTATCGCGATACATTCCCCGAAAAAGTTTTAATGCTTGACCGTGCAGTCCGCGCGGCTTATACCGAAGGAGAAATTGAAATTACGGTCGACGGGAAAAAACAAACCGTCAAAAACAATATTGTTGAAAATACCAAAAAATTGACAGATATGGGCTATGATGAAGATGTGGCTTTGTCACGCGTCTTCGGACCAGCCGCGGATTCCTACGGCGCCGGTTTGGATAATGTCATCAGCGCAACTGACACATGGAGCTCGACAGACGAACTGGCGGAACATTTCATCTCAAGAATGGGCTATGTCTACAATGATAAAGAATGGGGAACAAAGCCGGCCGCTTATGAGAATTTGTTCCGGGATCAATTGTCTAATGTGGATGCAACAATTCACAGCCGTTCATCTTCTTTGTACGGCGCGTTGGACAGTGACGATTTCATTCAGTATCTCGGCGGATTGAATCTGGCAGTCAGCTATATGCGCGGCGGAGAATATCCTGATTCTTATGTTATGAATTATCAGGATCCGAAAGGTCCGATTATTGAGACGCTTCAAGACTTCGTTGACAGAGAAATTGTCGGTAAATATACAAACCAAGATTGGTTTGACAGTTTGAAAGAACACGGATATGCCGGCGCGCGTGAAATCGAGCAGCTCTTTGAAAATCTCATGCTCTTGAAAGTAACAAACCCTGATCTGATTAGTGATGAAATGATGACAGAATTGTATCAGCATCTTCTGACCGGAGAAAACGGCGAATGGCTTAAAGAGAGCGATTTGAACGCTTACTCATATCAGTCCGCTCTCGGTCATTTAATTCAGATGGCGACAAAAGAGAAGGATGATGAAAACAACTTCTGGAACGCAGATGAAAGCATACTGAGTCAAATGGTTAATGATTTCGCAGATTCTGTTATCGAACAAGGGGTTGCCTGCTGTCACCACACTTGCGGAAATTTAGGCTTTAACGAGTTCATTATGGGTCAGTTATCTGCATTGGGGATGGATGCTAAAAAAGAAGCGTATGAAAAGCTCATAACAGATGCTATATCTATGACAGAACAAACAACTTCAAAAAGCGGCGGTTCAGGATTTGGTCTTGCAACGGTTGCAGACGGTACTCCTGCCGAACAGCAGGATGAACAAAAAGACGAAGGTGAAGACGGCGGCGGTTACGGTACCGATGTCGGTCAAACACCCGGGGAAGTCTCCGGCTATCAGATGACGGAATCATTCCTTGAAAGCTCTGTCTCAAGCATCCGCGACTTCATTCAAAATCCGACTTTCTCCGCCTCCAGCATCGTCGCAATCGGGATGGTTGTCTTAGTTGTCGGCGCAATCTTCTACGGTTCCCGAAAGAAGAATTGAAAGCAAAATCATTGAAAAACAGATGAAAATAAGCTTGAAAAACGAAATCCAAAAACAAAAAGCAAACACAAAAATAAAACGAAAATAAAAGCAAAAGAACTCGTTTCTTTTGCTTAAATTTATTTTTTAATCTTTTAAAAAATGAAAAATTGAATCAAATACAGAATTGAATCAAACAAAAAAGCAATGCTTGGATTCCAACTCTTTTAAAAATTAGAAATCTAAAATCACTTAAAATATTTCTTCAATTTTTCAGGTGATTTCAAAACTTTGACGTTTTCCATCTTTTTTAATTTTTTAGAATTTTCAACGTCGACCTCGCGCATTTTTAAATAAAACTCGCGGCCGTTCGGGGCGTGGGTTTTGATTTTGCCTTTCTTTTGATCGACGGGGTAGATGTAAATCGGAATGTCGGTTTTGGCGGTTTGCGCAACGGCGTTTGTCAAGAGTGTGTCGGCAATGCCGTGAACGACTTTTGCGACCGTGTTAGCCGTCGCGGGCGAAATAATCAAAGCGTCATATTTGCCGGTTTGCAGGTCGCCGAGGATAAACGGGGCGTTCGGGCCGGATTCAATGGTGCATGAATCAAAAGCGTTGCTGACTTCTTCAAACTGCTTGTACCATTTTAAAACCGTTTCCCCTTCTTTGGAAACAAAAACATCAACGATGTAATCTTTGGCTTTGATTTTTTTCATCGCTTCAATCGTTTCGGGAAGCTTGTCGCCGGCACCGGTAATTCCCCAAGCCAGCATTCGTGTTTTCGGACGTGAGTTTTTTTTGGACATTTAATCACCATTCGTTTTATAAAATTACGTATATAGAATGAATTCTCTTCTTCTATTTAATTATTTCACAAATTTTTGAACTTTTTGCCGTTAAAGGCGTGTTTTCGTATACACTCGGTTTTTTCTTTTTTCTTTTTCTTTGCTGCCGACAGCCGCCGCGCGCGAGCCGCACAACTCCTAAAAAAGTTAAAGCCGTCCCCCCGTTTTGAATTAAAATGATAAAATAAGATGAAATGACTTAAAAATAAAATAGGGTCACGAGTAGAACAACTAAATAATTAGGTGTTCTAATCATGCTCATGCAATTGAAAAATAAATATGCAAATCGTTCTAAAATTTCTGAAGCTAAATTTAGACAAATTGTGAAGCTTTTTGTTT